>DATKFO010000129.1:0-3204 GCA_035544355.1 Thermoanaerobaculia bacterium | reverse complement strand
CGGAGACGCTCAAACGCGGACTCAATTTCACATTGACGACGTCGGACGGCCCCATCGATCTTCTCGGCGAGCTCAGTGGGATCGGAAGTTACGCTGCAGCGCGTCAGCAATCCGTCGAAGCGCACTTGTTCGGCGGCGTCTACTACTTTCTCGACCTCGATCCTCTGATCGTGTCGAAGAAGGCTGCGGGACGGCCTAAAGACTTTGAAGCAATCGCGGAGCTCGAGACGATTCGAGAAGAGCGGCGCGGATCTTCGTGACCGAGCGGCGACATGGCCGCCGCGCTCCACATCACTCGTACAAATTTTCAGGGATCGCGACGCGCGGCGATTTGAGCGCGACGCGGTACGCGACGCTCGCTGGCGCTTCGCTGGGTGCGGTGAGGCCGAGGGAGGCGGCGGAGACCGGGGTGACTTCGATTTCTTTTGCGGGTGCGCGTTCCGCGGGTTCGAGGGCGACGAGGCCGGTGATCTGCATCGGCGCGAGGACGCGGGCGGCGGACATGGAGCGCAGGGCGCGGGTCATGGCTTCGCGATCGGCTTCGGGCATGGGCGCGAAGGCGACGACGGGGAGGGGGAAGGATCCTGAGGTGTAGACGACGCGTAGACGTTGGTCGATGAGCGGGTTCGCTTCTGACGCGAGCGCCGCGTCGGTGCGGCCGTAGAGGGCGTTGGCGACGGCGGTGAGGTCGTCGGCGGTGCGCACGACCGTCGCGCCGCTTCCGCTCACGTCGCGCAGGCCTTCCGGCACGCTGAGCGTTTTTCCGCGGAGGTCGGCGAGGGATTGGATGCGGCTTGCGGCCGGCACGACGAGGACGCGGCGATAGGTTTGGCGTCCTTCTTTGCTGAATTGAAATTTCGCGCGCAGCTCGCCGGTAAGGTCGGAGATGAATTCGGTGTTGGAGATGACGAGGCCAATGCGCTCGCGATTGGCGGCGAAGTATGCGCGCGCGTCGTCGCCGCGGCGGAAGAATTCCGTCGACAGCGGCACGCCCGACGAGCTCGCGATCTGCGAGACCATCGCGGTCATCGTCTCCGCGAGTTTCTTTTCGTTTTCCGCGGGAGCGTCGGGAAGGAAGACCATCACCGTGCGGCGCGGCTGATCGGAGACGAGCTCCGGTTCGCGCTCGGGTTGTTTCGTCGCTTCGGCGATTTCGGTGAGGTAGCGGCGCGCGAGTGATTCGAGTCCGCCGGCGCTTGCCTTCGAGAATGCGGAGCGCGCGTCGTCGAGCGAGCCGCTGAGGATCTCGAGGTCGCCGCGCAGAAAGTTCGCGGCGGCTTCCGCGCGATTCGTGAGCGGCAGCTCGGTCGCGCGCTCGATGAGCTGGCGTGCGGTGCGCGTCGCGCGGCGATCGACTTGTTCCGCGGCTTGCGCGAGCAGCGCGATGCCGAGCGATTGCTTCGCGCGATTGCAGTTGCTCGTCGCGCTGAGCTCGAAGAGATCGGGCTCGAGGTTCGCGTCGCATCGCGCTGCGGCTGCGAGCAGATCGACGGCGCGATCGTAGTCGCGCTCGGAGAGCGCAATCTCGCCTGCAGCGAGCGTGACGTCGGTCCACGCCGGACCCATCGCCTGCGCCATGATGAGGTGCGGCTTCGCTTCGGCTCCGCGTCCGAGTTGCCAGAGCATCAGGCCGAGGTTGCCGCGTGCGATCGGGTCGGTGCGGTCTTGCAGCGCTTTTGCGGCGTCGGCGATTTTTCCTTCGCGTGCGACGAGGAGCGCACGCACGGCGCGGAGTGCGGAGACGACGTCACTTTGCGTCAGCGGAGCGGTCGCGATCACGGTGTCGATCTGTTTCTTTGCGTCAGCGGGTGTTCCGAGGCGGACGAGCAGGAACGCTAGCTCCGCGCGGAGTGGCCAGAGATCGGCGCGATTCGGATCGTGGCGCAGCAGCTCTTCGAGCGTCGCGCGTTCTGCGGCGGCATCGTTCGCATCGCGTGCGAGGAGCACGCGCTCGAACAGCAGCGCGCGATTGTCGGGCACGGCGCGTTGCGCCTGCTCGAGCACGCGCTTCGCGTCTTCGTAGCGATGGTCCTGGCGATAGATGCGGCCGAGCGGCAGCTGCGATTCGAGATCGCTCGCGTTTTCTTCGAATGCTGTTGCTGCCGCCGCGCGATCGCCGCGCGAGAGCTCTGCGCGTCCGAGTGTGCGGAGCGCGATGATCTTGCTGTCGCGATCGAAGCGTGGCATGCCGTCGCGCAACAGTTTCGCGGATGCAGCGCCGTCGCCGCGACGCAATGCGATCTGCGCGAGATGCAGATACGCGAGTGGCAGGTTCGGATCGCCATCCAGTGCGCTGCGATATTCGCGCTCGGCGAGGTCGAATTTGCCGATCGAATAATTGATGAAGCCGAGGTTGTAGTGCGCGGAGGCGGACTCGGGATCGAGGCGCAGCGACTTCGCGTACGCGTCGACTGCGAGCGGCCACTGTTTCTGGCGGATGTAGATCGCGCCGAGGTTTGCGTAGGCCTGCGCGTGGATTGGCTCGACCGTCTCGTTTTTCGCAAACGCTTTTTCGATCGGCTCGAGCGCGACTTTGTACGCGCCGAGCGCTTCGGAGTCGCGGCCGGCTTCGAAGAGTACGGCGCCGAGGTTGTAGAACGCGCGGAGATTCGTCTTGTCGAGCTCCACGGCGCGGCGATACGACTCGATCGCGGCCTCTTTTTGTCCGAGCTGATAGAGCAGATTGCCGACGCTGAAGTGATAGCGCGATTCGTTCGGATCGAGACGCACTGCTTCGCGCATCGCAGCGAGCGCGTCGTCGTTTCGCTCGAGCGCACGGAGGATCGTGCCGCGCAGCGAGTGCAATGCGGCGTCGCGGCGATTGCGCTCGATGGCGCGATCGACGTAGGTCAGCGCTTCGGCGGATTTGCCGAGCTGCTGCGCAGTGGCGGCGGCGTTCGAGAGCAGCGTGCGATCGAGCGGCGCGCGCTCGACGCCGCGCGCGAACGTCGCGTACGCCTCGTCGATTTTTCCCTGACGGTGCAGCACCGCGCCGAGGTTTGCGTACGCGGATGCGAGCTGCGGCGCGGCTTCGATCACCGCGCGATACTTTTCGACGGCGTCATCGAGACGGCCGGAGTTGCGCGCGTGCTCCGCCTCTTCCATGAGGCTGCGCGCGACTTCGGGGATGTCCTGGGCGAGCGCGGGAAACGCCAGCAGTGCGATGAGGATGAGAGAGCGCATGTTTAGGAGTGCGGTGGCAAA
>DATKFO010000128.1:0-3684 GCA_035544355.1 Thermoanaerobaculia bacterium | reverse complement strand
ACAAGATCGAGACCGAGTGCAAGCAGGGCGATGAGATCCTGCGCGCGATCTATCAGAACGAGCAGAACAAGACCGTGCTCGTGCGCGTCTACGATCCGCCGCCGGTCAACAAAGAAGACGTCGGCAAGATCCTCCGCTCCGTCGTGCTCGCGAATCCGAGCGCGCCGAAGCTCGTCGCCGAATTCGCCGTGCGCTATCCCGCGAAGCAGGGCGCGAAGACCGACGCCGAGATGACCGTGCTCGTGCCGCGCTCGCAGCTCATCCTCAAACAGGTCGGCGGGACGAACGTCTACAGCATCGACGTCACCGGCGAAGTGCTGCGCGACGAACAGCTCTACGAAAACTACCGCTATCGCTTCGATTTCCCCGGCGACATCAAGGACGAGAAAGTGCCGGTGATCATCGACCGCTTCCTCCGTCCGAACGAATATCGCTCGCGCATCAAAGTCGTCGACATCAACTCCGGCGCGGAAGTGGTGCTCGAAAACGATCTCAAAGTGCCGGAGATTTTCGAGACCGCCGCCGATCGCATGAAGAAAGCGACCGGAGCGACGACGGTCAAAGAACTGAAGGAAGCGATCGAATCGAACGAAGCGCGTTTGCGCATCGTCCCGATGCCCGACGAGCTCCTCAGCGGCGTGCAGCGCATCGAGACGATCGCAGTCGGCGATCAGATCAAAGCGGTCGAGTTCTATCTCGACGGCAAGAAGATCGCGGTCAAGCGCCAGCCGCCGTTCGAGCTCGATCTCGATTTCGGAACGGTTCCGCAGGTGCGGCGCATCCGCGCGGTCGCGATCGACGCGAAGAACGAGCCGATCACCGGCGACGACATCGTCGTCAACACCGGCACCGATCCGTTCCGCGTGCGCATCGCCACACCGCGCGTCGCGACGAAGATCAAAGGCAAGACGCGCGTCGAAGTCGAAGTGCGCCTGCCCGAAGGCAAGCAGCTCGCGAACGTCGAGCTGTTCTGGAACGAGACACGCGTTGCCACGATGTACGACCCGCCGTTCGTGCAGAGCGTCGTCATCCCCGAGCAGGAAGGCGTCGGCTATCTGCGCGCCGTCGCATCGCTGAAGAACGACGAGCTGCCGCCGGTCGAAGACGTCGTGATGGTCAACACGCCGCAGTTCATGGAGGAAGTGAACGTGCACCTCGTCGAGCTGCCGACGACGGTGCTGCAGAACGGCAAGCCGCTCAACGGCCTCATCGAAACCTCATTCAAAGTGCTCGACCAGGGCAATCCGGTCAAGATCGCGAAGTTCGAGCACGTGAAGAATCTGCCGCTCGCGATCGGCATGGCCGTCGACACCTCGGGCTCGATGCTGATGCGCATGACCGAAACGCAGAAAGCCGGCGCGGAGTTCTTCAAGAACGTGATGAAGCAGGGCGACAAGGCGTTCCTCGTCGCATTCAACTCACAGCCGCAGATCGTGCAGAAGTGGTCGCCGAGCATCGGCGACATGCACGCCGGCCTCGCGAAGTTGCGTGCCGAGGATTACACGGCGCTCTACGACGCCGTCGTCTACTCCCTCTACAACTTCCTCGGCGTGAAGGGACAGAAAGCGCTCGTGATCCTCAGCGACGGCAAAGACACCGCGTCGAAATTCACCTACGACCAGGCGCTCGAATACGCCAAGCGCGCGGCCGTCCCGATCTACACCATCGGCATCGGCATCCGCGCCGCAGAGATCGACGTGCGCTACAAGATCAACCAACTCTCCCGCGAAACCGGCGGCAACGCGTACTACATCGAGAGCGTGCTCGACCTCCCCAAGATCTACACCGACATCCAAAACGAGCTCCGCTCGCAGTATGTCCTCGGCTTCTACCCCCCCGAGGGCGTGAAACCGGGCGGCAAGTGGCGGGAGGTCACGGTGCAGGTGAGCGAGGGAAAAGCGAAGACGATTCGCGGGTATTACCCGTGATTTCGTTTTTTCTTTTTCTAAATCGCCGCCCGGGATGAGTGTAGCCCCGCGGCGTGAGCCCGGGGAATGCGATGCTGCGGCCGCCAATGTTGCAAAGCCCGCCGGGTTTATCGGCGGGCGACACGCGGTTATCGGTTATTGTCACTGCCCCACTCCTCGCACGATTCAGAAAAGGCGGTACTGGTTAACCATTGGCGTCAAGATGCGCACGCCCTTCACAGCAGCCTCACCATTGCATGCTTTAAGCGCTACATCAGTCGTATGCAGTTCTGTCGCTGCGCCATACACCGCCGTTGCAAGGTGTATGAGATCCGGTATGCTGAGCTTTTTGCCTCGCTTGGTTAGCTCGGCCTGAAGCGCGCTGCCCAGATGTGCGATTTGATCGTCGTAAGAAATCCTACTCACGTTTCGACGTTGCATTAGAGCGTCGTAGATCGCAAACTCGGCCGGTCGCATCCTCGTCTCAGACAACTCTGTACGCGTAAACGACGACGTAAACAGAGTGGCATTGTTTGCCTGAACCTGCCCGGCTACTTCCACGAGTGCGTCATAAATCTCGGGGCCCTTAGCACGACCCGCGATGTAACGAATGAACGCGCAGGTGTCCCAATAGTAGACAGGGCGGTGCCTACCACTTGGCATTCCGCATCGCCTTCACGAAGTCTTCTGGAGTGTCATCGCCGACGATATCTGGGTTGGTGCCAGCCAGATCACCTAGTTGCGGCAATTCAGCCTCCATTGGGTAAACCTCAATGTCCTTTACATCAACTTCATGCGGATATGGGTTCCAGTGCTTGTAGTGTAGTGTGCCAATAACTCTAACGTATTGATCTAGCGCGGCAATAACGCGCGGCTTCATATCTGGCGCGAAGTTGCAAGTAACTTTGCGGCTCCGAATGGTCGTGAAGACAGCGAACCGCGGCTCATTGTGGAGGTTAATCATCTCAAGCGCGCCGACGACGTCGCCATCGGAGACAATGTCCGGACCGATGGCCTTATCCAAACGCCCGCGGAAGGACTGGTCGATTGTCTTGGCGAAATGGCCGTTCCGAACGACGAATTCGGAGACGTGACGTTTTCGTGTAGGGGCAAGGTTTTTGAAGGATTCCAGCGCAATTAGATCCATTTCAGGCGGCAGCGCTCCACCGGAGTCAAGGTGTTCCACGTAAGAGAAGAAACGTCCCACGAGCGGCGCGGTGCGATCAGGTGCGTTCTTCACCGGAACTGCCTCGATTGTCATCGTGGCAGGACTACTCTGCCTCAGCTCGGTAATCTTGTAATAGACGCTGCCGGTATCACCGTACATCAGGCGTTCCGTCTGCCTGAGCGCAGTCTCTAAGGCATCGAGTTGATCGATGAAATCGCTAAGGCGAAGGCGGTCGTCGCCCTCAGTACCGCGAATCTGTACGGTTATTGTGGTCGCCATCTTCCACGCCCTAGATGATGACGGAAACGGCCGTCTGCCGACCGTAACCCATCAAAGGTTATACTCGAAATCGGACCGCTTGACGACTCCTAGTTCATCGTGCTTTCGGCTCGGGTGAGCGAGGGGAAGGCGAAGACGATACGGGGGTATTACCCGTAGGTTTTTTTACGAATAGCCCCATGCGTAAGCGCGGGGCCACTCGCGACGCCGTGGCCAATCGTGAAAAGCCCGCCGGGTTCATCGGCGGGCGACGCCGGTTAGGATGAACCACGTGGACGCGAAAGAAATCGAAAAGCGCCAGAAGCGCTTCGACGAAGCAACCGAGCGCCA
>DATKFO010000127.1:0-2009 GCA_035544355.1 Thermoanaerobaculia bacterium | reverse complement strand
CCATCACCGGCATCACCGCTTCGATCACCGCGCCGCGACGCGCGTCGATCAACGCGTCCGCGCTCGTGAATCCCGCGAGTGCTTCGAGGTTCTTCACCGTCGGAAAGACCATCTTCAACTCGCCGCGTCGCGCGAGTGCGTCGTGCGGCGCGATCCAGAGATATTCGACGGCCTCCGTTTCCTGCATCGTCACGACCACGTCGCGCGCGACCTTCGCGAGAAAGAACCACGTGTCGAAGCGCTTCGGCAATCCGACGGGCGTGATCCCGCGCGACGTCGCGACGAGCGTTTGCGGATCGACGACGATGCCGGTCTCTTCGAACAACTCGCGCACTGCCGTCGTGCGGAAATCTTCGGCATCGACTGCGTCCATCACGCCGCCGGGAAACACCCATGCATCGGGCACGAACGAGCTCTTCTCATGACGCCGCAGCATCAGCGTTTCGAACGGACCGTCGCGCAACACGATCACGCTCGCTGCGGGCAACGCGATTACTTCTGCCATCCCACCCACTCCTCGCCGTCCGGCCCGCGCTCTTTCTTCCAGATCGGAACGGCCTGCTTGATGCGATCGATCAGCATGCGGCACGCGGAGAACGATTCTCCGCGATGCGGCGACGAGCAGACGATCGCGATCGACGAGTCGCCGACGACGAGATGCCCGAGCCGATGCGCGACGGCAATCGCGACTGCAGGAACTTCCTGCGCGACTTCACGCACGATGCGATCGATCTCCTTCTCCGCCATCGGCCGGTACGCGTCATAGAAAATCGACTCGACCGCTTTGCCTTCGTGGTGATTGCGCACGACCCCCTCGAACAGCACGTACGCGCCGTCGGAAGGCCGGAAGATCGAGCGCACGAGAGCGTGCGCGTCGATCGGATCGTCGGTGAGGTAGCTCATCCTCCCGCCACCGGTGGGATGAACGCCAACTCATCGCCATCTTTCAAAACCGTGTCCGCCGCTGCGTAGCTCTCGTTGATCGCCGTCATCGGCGGCTCGATGTAATCCGCGAGCTCGGCGTGATCGCTGCGCATCGTCTGCCACACTTCGCGTGCGGACGTTCCGTCGGGCAGCGTCAGCTCGGCGTCGCTCGTGCCCATGATGTCGCGCAGCACGGCGAAGTAGAGCAGCCGGACTCTCATGCGCGCGGATTGTAGAATCACGCGCCGGAAATGTTTCACGAAGAGATGACGGTCGCGGCTGCTCTGGCGCTTCATCCGAAAGCGCGATGGGTGTTCGCCGCGTATCAGATCAGCGGCTGCGTGAACTGCACGTCGTCGCCGGACGAGACGCTCGCCGAAGTCGCGGACGGTTATCAGCTCGATCTCGAGCAGCTGCTCTCCGATTTGAACTCGCTGGTAAACGCCGATGTCGCCGGCAATCTCCAGTAGCGCCTCGCGCACGAATGCGATGTGCTCTTCGAGATCGACGCCGAGCTCCTGCACGCCGGCGTAGATGTCGTCGCGATTCACGCTGCGCGCGAATGCCTTGTCCTTCAACTTCTTGCGCACCGACGACGGCTTCACTTCGAGCAGCGTCTTGCCCGGCTGCACGAGCGCGCACGCGACGATGAAGCCCGCAAGCTCGTCGCAGGCGAACAGCGCCTTCGCCATCAGCGTAGTGCGCGGAACGTTCGTGTACGGCGCGTGGCCGAGGATGGCGATGCGGAGCTCTTCGTCGAAGCCGGCCTCTTCGAGAATCTTCGAGCCGACGAACGGATGCTGATCGGCATTCGGGAACTGTTCGTAGTCGAAGTCGTGCAGCAGACCGCAGATGCCCCAGCGCACCGGATCCTCTTCGGGCGCATATTTGCGCGCGCACGCTTTCATCGCCTGCTCGACCGCGAGCGCGTGCTTTCGCAGCGAGTCGGTCTTCGTGTACTCGTGAAGAATCGCCAGTGCGTCGTCGCGCGTTTTCATCGCGCGCGATTCTAAAACCTTACTCGTGTAGGGGCGGCCTGCGGCCGCCCGAATCCTCGTGAATACGCGACGACGAGAGCTCGGGCG
>DATKFO010000126.1:0-4379 GCA_035544355.1 Thermoanaerobaculia bacterium | reverse complement strand
ATCTCGGTTTGCGCGCTTCTGTGGTCGCTCGAAACGATCTGGCCGCTGCAGCGCTACCGCGGATCACGGCTACGACACGCGCTGCCGAACATCGCGCTGACTGCGATCGTCGTGCTCCTGAATCTCGCGCTGTCGTTTCTCGTCGCGGCGGTGTCCGGAAAAAACAGCGGCGTGCTCAACGCGATCCTCGGAATCGCGGCGCTCGATCTCGCCGCGTACCTCGCGCACGTGACCATGCACAAATCCGGATTCGCGTGGCGCTTTCATCGCGTGCATCACTCCGAAAACGAAGTCGACGTCACCACCGCGTTTCGCCAGCATCCCGGCGAGACGCTCTGGCGCGTCGCGTGGCAGCTCCCGCCGATCCTGCTCCTCGGCCTGCCGCTCGGCGTAGTCGTCCTCTACCTCACGCTCTCGACGCTCAACGCGCAGCTCGAGCATGCGAACCTGCGCATATCCGAACGCGCCGATCGCATCGTGCGATGGCTCTTCGTCACGCCGAACATGCACAAAGTCCATCACTCGCGCATGCAGCGCGAGACCGACTCGAACTACGCGAATATTTTTTCCATGTGGGATCGGCTCTTCGGCACGTACACGCGCCAGGCCGATGTCGCATCGCTGCGCTACGGACTCGATGGCTTCGATGAAGCGTCGTCGCAGAGCATTCGCGGATTACTCGAACTGCCGTTCCACACTGCACGATCATGAGACTCGTAACCATGGCCGCCTCACTGTTGCTGACGACGTCGCTGCTTGCCGAATCGCCGAAGCGCATCGTGCTCTTCATGTGTCCGCACGGCGGCGCGAAGAGCCTGATCGCGGCGTCGTACTTCAACGAGCTCGCGGAGTGCGAGTCGCTTCCGTACGTCGCTTCCGCGGTCGCGGCCGAGACGCCCTACGACGCCGTGCCTGATGCCGTCGCCGAGCACCTCGGTCGCGAAGGTTTCGCCGTCGCTTCGTTCAAACCACGCCACGTCGAAGCTGCGGACTTCGCATCGGCGGAGCGAGTCATCACGATCGACTGCGATCTGACGACACTCGCGCTGGAAGACATCGCGATCGAGCGTTGGGACGATGTGCCGAAAGTCAGTGAGGATCTCGCCGGTTCCGCTGCGGCGATCCGCAGGCATGTCGAGAGGCTGATCCAGTTGTTGGAGTGATTGCCGGTGGACGCGTCATCCCGGTGTCATCCTCGGTGTCATCCTTATAGGTGCGAAGGACCCCCTGCCGACGGAGCGCGTCTCGTGTCACCGGAGGGGATCCTTCGCGCCCACCCGCCACCCGCTCAGGATGACACATGACACTGCACGGTCGACAACGCCAGACCAACCTTGCCGCACTCTCAGACCAACTCCGCGTGAAACGCCACCGCCGCGAGGCGATGGAACACGCGATTGCGCTCCACCACGTCGTCGAGCCAGATCTCGACGTACTTCTCCGCATCGACTCCTGCGCGGGCGGCGGCGGAGCGGCCGTAGCGGCTCACCGGCACGAATGCGATCCCCGAGACGAGCGGCGCGTGGCACACGCCGCGATCGTGCAGCGCGATGACGTTGTGCAAACGCATCGCGAACGGACGCGCGGCGTCGAATGCGATGTCGACGTCGTCGCCGCGGCGCACAACCTGCGAGACGCGAATGTCCCGCAGGTTGTTGATCGCCGCATTCAGCTCGCGATACACGAGCATGCGCGGATGCATCAGCATCATGGCTGATACGTCGGCGTGACGTTCATCCAGTCACTGAGCACCTTCAGCTCCGCGGGTGTCCAAAACGGTCCGCCGGGAGGCATCTGCGAACCATGCTGGTTTCCCGCGAGCCGGGCGTAAACGTAGTTCGCATTCGCATGATCGGGCCAGTCGTTGTTCCCTTTCGGATCGGACATCCACTCGTACTTGTCGAGGAACACATTCAAGCGCGCCATGTGCTTGATGGACTGCGGCGGCTGTCTTTGGAAGAGCGGTAACACGTCGGTCTTGAACGATACGGCCATGAGAGTCTCTCCTTTCACTTTTTCGGCGGAACGGCCTTCGTCTTCTGTCCGCCGGCGGCTGTATTGAGGTGGAACGCTTTCGAAAGTTGTGCACGGCGCTTTTCCGCGAGCTGATTTCCCGCGGCCGCCGGATACGCTTCCTGCAGCAGGTAACTGAAATCGGTCTTGAAGTCGAAATCGGAATCCATGGCGATGCTGTGGCAGTACATGCAGCTCGACTGATCCTCCGGTTTGCCGCCCGGACCCATGAGGTACGTCTCCATCGTCGTGTTGCCGAGTTTGTGCGGGGTCTGTAAAGCGCCGCTCGGCTTGCCGATCGGCGACGACTTGTAGACAGGCGCCGGCACCCGCTGGTCACCCTCACCGATGTACGGAACGGCGGGCCACTGCGTGCTGACGAGCTCGTAGTACTGCCAAACCGATCCCAACGATGCGAGCTTCTCGCGCACCTCCGCATTGAGTGCCTCGTCCCTGACCTCGGCGGGCGAGCTGTTCACCACCACCACCTGCGTCGGCGGCGTTTGCTTGATGCGCGGGTCGCCGCTCCACTTGCCGCCTCCGGGCGGAGTGGGCTGCAGATTCGGCGGACATTGCGACGCGGGGCAATTCGGATTCGCGAACGACGGATGGTCGCCCGAGTAGTTGTCGACCTGTTCGAACGTCGACCAGATCCATTGCGGCGCCGTCTTTGTCTTGTGCGCGATGTGCAGGCCGACCAGTCCCATCGTGTACTGCTTGCACTGGAACGATCCCTTTTTCGCCGGGTCCGGCCACGCGATCTCGACGGCGCGCGAGTGATACCGCTCGCTCGGTGCCGGAAGGATTTTCCACGCGGCCTTGATCTCGATCGGCCCCATTGTCTTGTCGTCGTTCGAGCCGGCAGGCTGGAAGTTGACGTCTGCCTTCAGATTGTCGCTGTTCCAAAACTGATTCCTGTCGATGAACTCGAACTCGTCCCGATTCATGCGCAGCTCGTAGCGCACAAACGAGCCGTTCTGATCGATCAGCGGCGCGAACGTGCCGGCCTGCAGAAACTCCTGTGCGGTGTTCGCGTCCTTCATGATCATGCGCAGCACCGGGAGGCGCGCTTCGACGGCATCGCGTTCTTCGAGGGAATCGCAGCCGGGCAGCGGATCGAGCGGGCAATTCCATCCCGCCGGTGCCACCGCACCCTTCGCGTCACCGCGGAACACGCTCCAGTCGGGCCGGAACGTCTCCCACACCGTCGGACCGTAATCGCCGCGCGGCAGCGGCTTGTCGCAATCGCGTGCGACGCCGTTCTGCAGATTGCACGGCGGCGCTCCTTTCGTCGACGTATCCGCCGGCCAGTTCAGCGCGATGAAGATGTTCCACGAGTAGATGTCGAATTCCCTTTGGCGGCTGAACTTTCCTGCAATGGATGTGACGTCGTACGGAACCTCGCAACTGTAAGTGAGCGGTGGGAGCGGGGAAGGTGCGGGCTCCTGATCGGTGGATGGTGATGCGGCAAGAGTGAGCGCGGCAAGGGCAAGACACCACAGCACTTTTCGCATGGCGGTTCTCTCTCCTTCCTGAGCGGGATCGAAAGGGGCAAGCGGGCGCGAACGTCGTGGAGTTGAAAGGAAGTATAGTCGTCGCACTCGGTCATGCTTCGCAACAAAGTCCTGCTCGTCGATGACGAATCCGCGCCGCGGTTTGCGATGCGCCGTTTTCTCAAGTCGCGCGGCTTCGACATCGAAGAGGCGGAGAACTGCGCGTCGGCGCGCGAGCGATTTCGCGCGTTCGGTCCCGACGTCACCGTGCTCGACTTCCGTTTGCCCGACGGCACCGCGCTCGATCTCATTCCGCAACTGCGCGCGGCCGGTCCGTCGGCGATCATCGTGCTCACCGCGTACGCGTCGATCGACACCGCGGTCGAAGCGGTGAAGCTCGGCGCCGAACATTTCCTCACCAAGCCCGTCGAGCTCGAGACGCTGTTCGTGATCATCCAGCGCACCATCGAGAACATGCGCAATCGCCAGCAGATGCTCGCGGGCACGAAGCGCGGCGAGCTGCGCACCCGCATCGATCCGTTTCTCGGCGACACCACCGAGATTGCCGAGCTGCGCGAGAAAGCGGAATCCGTGCTGCGCACCGACAGTCCGCTGCTGATTCAAGGCGAGACCGGTACCGGCAAGACCGTGCTCGCGCAGTGGATCCATCGCAACAGCCGCCGCGCCGATGAAGCGTTCGTCGATCTCAACTGCGCCGGGATCTCGCGCGAATTTCTCGAGACTGAATTGTTCGGACACGAGAAGGGTGCGTTTACCGGCGCCGCTGCGGCGAAGCAGGGACTGCTCGAAGTCGCCGATCGCGGCACCGTGTTCCTCGATGAGATCGGCGACATGGACACGCAGGTGCAGGCG
>DATKFO010000125.1:0-2942 GCA_035544355.1 Thermoanaerobaculia bacterium | reverse complement strand
TCGCCGCGGGTGTGCTGTTCACGATCATCGCGTTCGTGAATTTCGCGACGGCGTTTTTCAGCGGACTCACGCTCGTCGTCGCAGCCGCTGCATTCGGAATGAGCGTGAGCTCGGTCGCGATGCTGCTTCTCGGAATGTCTCCCGGTCTCGTGAAAACGTTCGTGCGGCTCGTTCCGTTCTTGCGATCGGGTGCGCTTCGCGGACTCGTGACGACGCAGGTCGATGTCGTGAGGCCGAGCGCGCGCCGGCGTGCGTTTCCAGCGATCACGGCGGGCGTGATCTATTACGCGATCCTTTTCGCGATCGCGCTGCTGCTGACGGCACGCGCGCCGATTGCGCCGGCCGTCGCGATCATCGGCGGCGTTGCGTTCATCGCGTATGGCCTCGCGCAATCCGCGATCTCGCTGAACGATCCGCAGTCGTTTCGCATGTGGCACTTGTCGTTGCTCGTGTCGTTCGTCGCGCTGCGTCCATCGTGGCCCGGCGTGCTCGGCATCGTGCTGCTGGCGTACATGGATGCGGGCTACGCGGGGATGCCGCCCATCGGGCGCGACCTCGTCATGCGAAGCGGCGTGCTTGCGACGCTGAGCGCGTATGGCCGTGATGCACTCGCGTTCGGGCGTCACTTTCCCGCGCTCGCTCCCGTCGCGAGGGACGTGATCGAGCCGGTGATCGATCAGCTTTTCGGTGAGATTCCGGGGGAAAGCCGGATCATTTTTGAGGCGACCGGCGATCGCGCCGTCGGCGGGTATCGAGCGTTCCTCGTCGTGTGCGACGAGATCCTGCCGCAGCGCGGAATCGAGCTGTTGCCCGACGAATACGTGCGGCTCACGCTCCGTTTTTACGAGCGAGCGCACGGCGTATTCCATGGCGCGTCATCGCACGAGGCACTCGCGCATGCCATCGAGACCGTCGGTGCATCGCACGCGATCGCACACACATCTGCGCTCGCCGATGCCTTGCGAGCGATCGGTTGCGAAGAGCTCGATCGGCTTCGCGTTTCGGAGCTTACGACCGAGATCGCGAGTCTTCTTCGTCTGCCGCCAGCCGATCTCGTTCTCTTTCGTGCGGCCGGATCGACGATCACGCCGCGCGCGATGTTCACAATGCGGCCGAACGCGATCACATGGCCCGCAGCAGCGGGACAGACTTACACCGTGCGCTATCGCCATCACGAAGAGCTCGAGGCGTCGCAGGGCGCGCAGAAACTCGTCGTTCGCGCGCAGCGCGTCGACGACACCGACCTCGAGATCACGACCGTCGACTCCGTGACCGATGAGCCGATCACGTTGCGATTCGTTGCGAGGATGTTGTGAGTCCGCGAATCGGATCGCTCGCGCGCGACACGGTCGTATACGGCGTGCTCGACGTCACGAATCGCCTCGTCGCCGTTTTTCTCGTTCCGCTCTACACGCGCCTGCTCGTGCCCGCGGATTTCGGCGCGGTCGATCTCGCGACGACGTTCATCACGGTCATGTACGCGCTCGTGATGTTCGGGATGGATTCCGCGGTCACGCATCACTACAACACGAGCGCGGAATCGGAGCGGCGCTCGTTCACCTCGACCGCGCTCATGATCGTGCTCGCGACGAGCAGCATCGCGGCGGCTGTGCTGCTCGCATTGCGCGGCGTCCTCGCGACAAGGGTTCTTCCGGATGCTGCCCAGGGGCGGTCGTTGCTGACGATTGCTGCGGCGACGCTGCCACTGATGGCGATGGCGAACCTGCAGATTCTTTTTCTGCGGATCACGTTCCGGCGAAAGCAGTTCGCGTTTCTCTCGCTCAGCGTCCTCGTCACGAACGTCACGCTGAACTTCGTGTTCCTCCTCGGCATGCACCTCGGCGCGCGCGGAATTCTGCTCGCACAATTCTTCTCGAGTCTCTTCTCGTGCCTCGCCGGCGTGTGGATGGCGCGCGACTTTCTCGGTGCGCGTTTCTCGAAAACGAACGCCGGCGTGATGCTCCGCTACGGCGCGCCGCTGATCGTCGGCAACGTCGCGTTCTGGCTCAGCACCTACCTCGAGCGCTACGCACTCGGCACCTATCTCGATCTGACCACCGTCGGACTCTACGCAGTTGCGGCGAAGGTTGCGGCGGTCGTGACGATGGTCAGCAGCGCGATCGATTACGCGTGGATGCCGTTTGCGCTGTCGATCCAAAAGCAGTCCGATGCGGGCGAGACGTACGCGCGCGTGCTGCTGTACTACGTCATCCTCTGCGGCTTCGCCGGCACGCTGGTGACGATCTTCGCGCGCGAGATCCTGCTCGTCGTCACCGGCGCTGCGTATCACTCCGCGTACTGGATCGTCGGACCGCTCGTCGTCGCGTTGCTCGCGAGAGGCGTGACGAACATCGTCGCCATCGCGAGCTTCGTGTCGGGCCGCACGATGCTCATCGCACATGCGAGCGCGGCCTCCGTCGTCGTACAGGCGGCGCTGCTCTTCGCGCTCGTTCCGATCGCGGGACCGATCGGTGCGGCGACGGCGACCGTGGTCGCTCGATGCATTGCAGCGACGTGGATCCATCTGCGCACGAAACATCTGCTCGCCGTGCCGTATCGCTGGGGAATCGTGCTGCGCAGCATCCTCGTGTTCGTCGCCGCAGCCGCGATCGCGATTCCGATCAGCCGGATGTCGCCTGCAACTTCGATCGGTGTCAAACTGCTTCTGCTATGTCCCGCCATGACATTTGCGCTCATCGCCGCGACGCGGATCGATCGCGATCCCGCGGTGGGAGGTCTGCTGAGGAGGTTTCCGCGTGTGCGGCATAGCGGGAGCCATTGATCTCGAGCTTCGCCCGATCGGAGAGCTCGAGCAGCGGCTGCAAGTGATGAATCGCCTGCAGAAGCATCGCGGTCCGGACGGCGAGGGGCTCTGGATGCATCGCAAGCGCGCCGCGGGATTCGCGCACCGGCGTCTCAGCATCATCGATCTCGACACCGGA
>DATKFO010000124.1:0-3568 GCA_035544355.1 Thermoanaerobaculia bacterium | reverse complement strand
GAATTCCGGTGCAGTCGGATCGGACGAGAGTTCGGGCGGCCGCAGGCCGCCCCCTACTGGGGATCGTTCCGTTTTTCCGTGGCTTTGCTCGGGGGCAGCCACGCTGATGCGGTGCGGCGCTTGACCTGAGCGTATACACGTGCGATATACATAGCTCGTGGTCAAACTCGACCCTTCCGAGTGGGAAGGATGTGACTGGGACGAAGGCAACATCGGGAAGAACTGGCCGAAGCATCGGGTCACGGACTGGGAAATCGAAGAGGTTTTTCTCAACGTTCCGATCGCGTTCGGCTCCGATGTTGGTCATTCTTCGACGGAGCCGAGATTTTTCGCTCTGGGTCAGACGAATCGAGAGCGATGGCTATTCGTCGGATTTACGATTCGTGGCCGGCTGGTTCGGCCGATTACCGCGCGAGACATGAACGCACGTGAGCGGAGATCGTATGAAGCGTTTAAAAAAGATTCCGAAGTTCAAGGATGAGGATGCCGAGCGGGAGTTTTGGTCGAAGGCGGATTCGACGGAATTCATCGACTGGTCGAAGGCGCAGAAGCTCGTCCTTCCGAATTTCCGGCCTACGCTCCGAACGATCTCTCTTCGCTTGCCGGAATCGATGATCGCCGAGCTCAAACTTCTCGCCAATCAGCGTGACGTTCCCTACCAATCCTTGCTCAAGGTATTTCTCGCCGAACGGATCAAGCAGGAACGCACCGGAAACGCCGAGGAAGGCACGTCGTCTTCTCGCCGGCGGGTTGGCTAGTGCTTGGCGAAGGGTCCCTGCCGATGGCGATGCTGCGCATGAAGGAACGATGTGGCACAGACAAGAGTGTCTGTGCCACATCCATGAAGAGGCTACTTCTTGCCCAAAACCGCCTTCTTGAAATCGTCACCCGGGCCCGGCTTCGGGCCGATCCACGTGTTCAGGATCGCGTCCGACACGGCCTTGCCGGGGAGCGTGCCTTTGTTCTTGCCCGCCACTTCCACCGTTGTGCCGGTGCCGGGGACGTAGGTGAGAACGATGCGCTGGCCGTCTTTGATGTCGTCCATCCATGACGCGAGGGTCTTGAATGCGTTCTTCACTTCGGCGGACGCGTTCGGCGTGTTGGCCTCGAGTCCTTCTTCCCACGCTTCGGCAACCTTGTCTTTGCCGACGCTGAAGACGAAGTGCATGACCATGCGGCGCGGGGTGTCGGCGCCGAGGATCGCGGCGGGGTTGCTCTGCTTCGCGGGCAGGTACAACGCGCCGACATACACCTTGATGAAGAGTTTCTTGCGGATGCCCGCGCCGTTGAGCACGAGGTTCTGGTTGCTGACGCTGACTGTGTCTTCGATCTTTGCACCGGCGACTTCGACCGCGTACGTGTTGACCGCAGCGAGGGCGAGGGAGCATGCAAGCGCGAGTCGCGCAAAGGTAGGCCGCATCGAGTTTCCTCCGTTCATTCGAGTTCGAGTGCGCGCGATTGTATCGCCGTCGACCGCCACGCTCCCATTCCGAGTCCGGTGAAAAACACGACACAGCCGAGAACGGCAGGGCCGACGTGCGTGATGCTCGTGTAGCCGATCGCGGGATGCACGCCGATCGCGGTGCCGAATCCCGCGACGCCGGTGATCGCGAGCGCCTGCAGAAAATCCTTCGAGAGACGGCCGTAGAGCACGCAGAGGAACAGGATCACGCCGCACGAGAGCAGCGCGCCGCCGAAGCCGGCGCGATCGTGTGCGATGAGCGGGATGAGCCGCGAGTTGATCGCGCGGATGTCCGCGGCGCTCACGCCCATGAAGTCGAGGTCCTGCGGCACGAACACGCGCGTCATGCCGACGGTCATGATCGTGAGTCCGGCCATGCTGATGCCGAACGTCGACGCGAGCAGCAACGCGCGCGCAAATCCGCGTCGCGAGCGAAGGTCGGTGCGTTCCGGCTTGACGATCACGCGCCGCAGCGGGCGCGTCTTGATCAGCGCGATGATGAAGATCGGCAGCAGCACCAGCGTCGCCGCGCCGTGCCAGGTGTCGAGATAGCCGTAGCCGAGGTAGGCGAGGAAGCTGAGGAATCCGGCGACGCTGCTGCTCGCGAGCGCCCACCACGCCCACGACTCGCCGCGCTTGAGCGGAAACTCCGCGAGCCAGAGATACATCGTCGCGATCGCGATCAGCACGCCGGCGAACGACACGCGATCGTGAATCATGAAGTGCACGATGCGGCATCCGTGCAGCGCGCAGAGCTGCTGCGACGTCATGCCGAGGTAGTCGGTGTCCTGCGGCAGGAAGTGTCCGGTCGCGGCCTGAAAGAATGCGAACGCGCCGCTGCCGATGAGCCCGAGGGCCGCCAATTTGATCAACGCGCGTCCGTCGCCGATGAGCGCTCCGAGGAATCCGCGATCGTCGTCGTTCATCATCGCCTCGCTGTCATCCCAGTGTCATCCTGAGCGGGTGGTGGGTGGTGCGAAGGATCTCCTGCCGACAGCGCGCGTCTCGTGACATCGGAGGGGATCCTTCGCGCCCACCCGCCACCCGCTCAGGATGACACAGTGGATGACACTGGGATTCATATCCAGAGTTTGATCGGTTTCAGTCCGATGCGTGCGAACAGCGGGTCGAGTCTGCGTGCGAGCTCCGGCCAGCGCTGATGCGGCACCTGCGGATAGAGATGATGCTCGAGATGATAGAGGTGATCGAGTGCGATCAGCCGCAGGAACGTTCCGCGATAGAGCCGCGTCTGCGTGATCTCGCTCGTGCCGTGCACGTCATGCGGTGCATATGCGGTGACGAGCGGGAAGATCCAACTGCCGGCGATCATCATCGCTGCGTAGATCGCAGTTGCGAATGACAAGCTCGATGCGATGAGCATCGCGACGATCGCGATTCCTTCGCCGATGATCCAAGCGCGGTCGTGACTCTTCTTCAGTGCGAATGCGTAGAGCCGCGGCTGCAGCGTGATGCCGTCGAGCGCGGCGCGCCAGAACGGCATCGCGGCCGCGGCGCCTTCGAGATCATCCGCAGCGGGGAAGTGCGCGTGATGATGCAGATGCGTGACGCGATACGCATGGCCGCTGCGAAACGTGAGCAGCTCGATCGCGCTGAGCAGCGTTTCGTTCAGCCATCGCGGCAACGCGAGCGTGCGATGCACGAGATCGTGCGAGATCGAGCCGTACGTGACGAAGCTCAGCGCGACGGGACACGCAAGCGCGAAGATCCAGAGTCCACGCGACGCGAACACGAAAAACGCGGCCGCGAACACGAACGGCGTGGCGAGATTGATCGCGCGGCGCCATCGCGGAACGTGCAGCAGATCAGAGCCGAGGTCGGCGAGCGGTGGAAGGGTGGCGTCCACGGGAATTACCGCCTCCAGATCGTGGCGAGAACAAATCCCGCATCGAATCGGAACTCTGCCGGGCGGCTGTCGTTTCGTTTCAGCGCATCCTGGGCGCGAATCACGCCGCGGCCGAATCGATTGACGTATCCCAATTCCTTCATTGCTTCCGCGATGACTGGATTGCGATAGCTCGTTTGCTGAGGAAAGTTGGCGGGAGACGCTTCGCCATAGAGTCCGCCGGGACTTTGAATCTCGAGCCG
>DATKFO010000123.1:0-2696 GCA_035544355.1 Thermoanaerobaculia bacterium | reverse complement strand
CCGGCATGATGGACGTGAAGTCGGCGCTGACCGAGGCGCAGGGCAACATGGAAGAGGCGGTCAAGATCCTTCGCAAGAAAGGTCTCGCCGCAGCGAGCAAGAAGGCCGGACGTGTGACCGCCGAGGGAACCGTTCACGCCTACGTTGCGAACAACACCGGTGTGCTCGTCGAAGTGAATTGCGAGACCGATTTCGTCGGCCGCAACGAGACGTTCCGCAAGTTCGCGGACGACGTCGCGAAGGCAGTCGCCGCGAGCAAAGCGGAGACGGTCGAGGAGTTTCTCGCCGAGACATGGCCGGGCAGCACGGAGACGGTGAGTCACAAAGTCGCCGAGCAGATCGGCTCGATCAAGGAGAACATCTCGATCCGCCGCTTCGCGCGTTACGCGACGACGGACAGCGGTGCGATCGGCACGTACATCCACGCCGGCGGCAAGATCGGCGTCATGGTGGAAGTGGTCGCGCAGAGCGGCGCGAAGTCGGCGAAGCTCGAGGAAGTGGCGAAGGACGTGGCGATGCACATCGCCGCCGCCGAGCCGCGCTTCCTGCGCCGCGAAGATGTGACGCAGAAAGACCTCGACACCGAGCGCGAGATCGCGCGAGAGCAGGCGCTCAAGTCGGGCAAGCCGGAGAACATCGTCGAGAAGATGGTCACCGGCAAGATGGAGAAGTTCTACGGCGAGGCGTGCCTGCTCGAGCAGCCGTACATCCGCGACGACAAGTCGACGGTGAGCCAGCACGTTGCCAAGCAGGCGAAAGAAGCCGGCTGCGAGTACGTGGTGACGCGTTTCACGCGCTACAAGCTCGGCGAAGGCATCGAGAAGAAAGCCGACGACTTCGCGGCGGAAGTCGCATCGTTCATGAAGTGATCCAACGAGCGGCCCGGAAACGGGCCGCTCGCAGTTTCAGCCGCACCGCGCGCTGCCGCGCGAACCGAAACCGGACAAGCTTAAGAGCTCGTCCTACGTCTGAAAACGTAGGGCCGCCTCTCCAGGCGGCCCGCCAACCACGAAAATCGTGCATACGCAGCGCGAACCGAACCCGGCACACTCGCGGCAGAAACCGGACGAGCTAAGAGCTCGTCCTACGTCTGAAACGTAGGGCCGCCTCTCCAGGCGGCCCGCCACCCACGGAAATCGTGTTTACGCAGCGCGGGCTACAAGAAAACGGACAAGCTAAGAGCTCGTCCTACGTCTGAAAACGTAGGGCCGCCTCTCCAGGCGGCCCGCCACCCACGGAAATCGTGCCTACGTAGCGCGAAGCGGCTCTTGGTTGTCCAGCCGTTCGATCAGCGTTCGCAGACGCCGCAGCGTCCGATCCTTCCCCATCACCACCGCCACATCGAAAATCGGCGGTGACGATCCGCGACCCGTGAGCGCGAGCCGCAGCGGATGGATCAGCTTCGCCGCGCTGACGCCTTTCGATTCCGCGAGCGCGCGCAGCGCGGCTTCCGTCGTCGTCACGTCGAACGGTTCCGCGTTTTGCAGCGCAACGAACAAATCTTCGAGCCGCGCGACGAGATCGTCGCCTTTCAAATGCTTCTTCGCCGCATCCGCTTCGTATTCGATCGTTTCGTCGTCGGCGAGGAATGGCTCCATCAGCGTGGCCAGATCTTTCAACGTCCGCGCGCGCGAATGCGTCAGCTCGATGATCGAGCGAATCGCTTCGAGCGGCGGCGTGTCGTCGAGAAACGGCGCGAGATGCGGATAGATCTCGTCGGGCGTCATCCGCATCAGGTACTGCCCGTTCATCCACAACAACTTTTCCGGATCGAACACGGCCGGCGCCTTGTTGACGTCGGAGAGATCGAACACCTGCGCGGCCTCGGCGAACGTGAGGATCTCGCGGTCGTCGCCGGGATTCCATCCGAGGAGCATGAGGAAGTTGAAGAGCGCGTGCGGGACGATGCCCAGGTCGCGATACTCCTCGGCGGACGTCGCGCCGGTGCGCTTGCTGAGGCGCTTGCGATCGCTGCCGAGAATCAGCGGCAGATGCGCGAATACCGGCACCTCCGCGCCGAACGCGCGAAAGAGAATGATGTGCTTCGGCGTGTTCGAAAGGTGATCGTCGCCGCGCGCGACGTGCGTGACGTCCATGTCGATGTCGTCGACGACGACCGAGAGGTGATACGTCGGATTGCCGTCGGAGCGCAGCAGCACGAAGTCGTCGATCAGATCGCCTTCGAATGCGACGTCGCCGCGGATCAGATCGTGAAACTCGATCGTGCCCGGCGGCACCTGCATGCGGATCACATGCGGCTCGTCGAGTTTCTCGGTGATGTGCCGGCAGCGTCCTGAATAGCGATACGAAACGCCCGTTCGCTCCGCAGCGGCACGTTCCGCCTCGAGCTCTTCGACGGTGCAGTAACAGCGAAACGCCTTGCCGTTCGCGACCAGTTCTTCCGCGCGCTCGCGATAGTGCGCCAACCGGTCGCTCTGATAGACCGGACCCTCATCCCACAGGACGCCGAGCCACGCGAGCGACGCGACGATCTGTTCTGCATGATGCTGCTTCGAGCGCTCGACGTCCGTGTCCTCGATGCGCAGCAGCATCCGCCCGCCGTGCCGCCGCGCATGCAGCAGATTGAAGATCGCGGTGCGCGCGCCGCCGACGTGCAGAAAACCGGTGGGCGACGGCGCGAAGCGGAGTTTCATGGGGCGGGGCATCGGGCGCGGAGTGTAGCAAAGCGTGGGCAG
>DATKFO010000122.1:0-4331 GCA_035544355.1 Thermoanaerobaculia bacterium | reverse complement strand
ATCGCGTGCAGGGGTGGCTGCTCTATCCGCGCGAGAGCGAAGGTAAGAAAGTTCCGCTCGTCGTGCAAGTGCATGGCGGACCGTCGAGCGCCGCGATGTCCTCGTGGCCGAATCTGAATCTCGCAGCGCTCGTCGCGAGTGGCTACGCGGTGCTGCTGCCGAATCCGCGCGGCAGCTACGGGCAGGGCGAAGCGTTCACGCAGGCGAACGTGAAGGACTTCGGCTACGGCGATCTGCGCGACATCACGCGCGGTGTCGACGCCGTCGTCGCCACCGGCACGATCGACAAAGATCGCGCCGGCATCTGGGGCTGGAGCTACGGCGGCTACATGACGATGTGGACGGTCACGCAGACGCAGCGTTTTCGCGCGGCGGTTGCGGGCGCAGGCATCGTGAACTGGCAGAGCTATTACGGCCAGAATTCGATCGACACCTGGATGATCCCGTTCTTCGGCGCGACCGTGTACGACGATCCGCACATCTACGCGCGCAGCTCGCCGATCGAGTTCATCAGGAACGTGAAGACGCCGACGCTCGTGCTCGTCGGCGATCGCGACGGCGAAGTCCCGTCCCCGCAATCCTTCGAGTTCTGGCGCGCGCTGAAAACCCTCGGCGTGAAGACGAAGCTCGTCGTCTACCCGAACGAAGGCCATCGCATCCAGCAGCCGGAGCATCGTCGCGACATCGCGCGGCGACTGGTGATGTGGTTCGATGAGAACCTGTGAAACGTAGGGTCGGCTCTCAGCCGGCCCGGACCGCCTGAGAGGCGGTCCTACGTTGCGCGATCGCGCGACACGATCAGCAGGGTGACGTCGTCATCGAGCGCTTCGACGCCGACGTGTGCGAGCACGGCGTCGCTCACTGCGTGCGACACCGCTTCCGCGGGCGCGCCGTGAATCGGGAGCAGCGCTTCGGCAAGACTCGACGTGCCGAGGTCCTGGTCTGCGGCGTTGTGTGCTTCGGAGACGCCGTCGGTGTAGAGCACGAGCGAGTCGCCCGGCGCGAGCTGGAGCGTGCGATTGACGAACTGCGCCTGTGTGATCACGCCGAGGAGGAGATCGCCGTCGGTCAATTCTTCGACGGATTCCTTGCGCAGCCAGAGCGGCGGCGTGTGGCCCGCGTTCACGTACTCGATCGCGCCGGTGTTCGCGTCGAGGCGTCCGAGAAACAGCGTCACGAATTTCGAGCGCGGCAGGTTTTCTTTCAGCGATGCATTCAGCTGCGTCACGAGCGTCGCGGGATCGGGATCGGACTTCGAGAAGATGCGGAACGCGACCTGGAGTCCGGCCATCATGAGACCCGCGGTGACGCCCTTGCCGCTGACGTCGCCGATCACGAAGTAGACCTTGCCATCGGGGCGGATGACGAAATCGTAGTAGTCGCCGCTCACCGTGCGGCACGGCTGGTTCGTCCCGACGAACGTGTAGCCCGGAATGCCTTTCGGCGCCTCGGGCAGCAGCCGGCGCTGAATGTTCGACGCCGTCTTCAGCTCCTCGTCCATGATCCGCTTCTGAATCGATTCTTCGCGGAGGCGCGTCGTTTCGAGCTTGATCGCGGCGAAGCGTCCGATCTGCGCGACGAGGCGTACGTCGTCTTCGGAGATCGAGCGCTGCGTGAAGAGATAGTCGACGTAAAGCACGCCGACGACGGAGCTGCCGATCATCAGCGGCGCGCAGAGGATCGAGTGGATGCCCTGCATGATGATCGACTGCGCGCGCGAGAGTTTCTCGTCCGCGCCGACGTCGATGAAGGCGAGCGCTTTCTTTTCTTCGACGATGTCGTTGAGCAGCGTGTGGCTGATCGTGAGCTCGCTCGAATCGGCGCGATCCTGGCGACGCACTTCGACTTTCGTGAACGACTTGCCGTCTGGTCCGAGGAGTGCGATGGCCGCGCGCGAGGGACGGAGGTGCTCCATGATCCGGTCGACGATGAAGCCGAAGAGCTCCTCCATCGGCCGGTCTTCGATGAGCTCGCGCGCAAGCTGCGTGAGCGTTTGCAGGCGCGAGATGTCCTGGGCGTGCGGACGATCGTCGATGTCGTGAACCGGAATCGCGATCGTCGGACTGATCGACGTTTCGCCGACGGCGAGGAAGCGATCGGTATTCTGTTCCGCGGTCTCGAACACGATCTCGGTGTCGCCGAGGCGGATGCGATCTCCGGTGCGGAGCACTTCGTCGTGCTCGACGCGCGTGCCGTTGAGATACGTGCCGTTCGCGCTGCCGAGGTCCTTGAGCATCCACTTGCCGGAGACCACGATGATCTCCGCGTGTTTGCGCGAGAGGTAACGGTCCTTGATCGGGATCGCGCAGTCGGACGCCCGCCCGATCGACACCATCGTCCCCTGCAGCGGTTGGCGAAAGGGAGAAAGAAGTGGCGAGTAGACAGTGACTTCCGCGCGAGGGGCGGCCGAATCCATGAGTCGCTCCGAGGAACTGATGGTGCAAGATTGTAATCGATGGAGTCGCCGGACTACTTCCTCGAGATCGAAGCGCATTTTGCGGCGCGCCGCGGCACGCCGTTCATCCTCTCGGCGAAGGACTGGGCGCTGATGAGCGAATGGAGCGAAAAGGGCATCCCGCTCGCGATCGTGATCGAGGCCATCGACTTTGCATTCGACAAGGCCGAAGGACGAAAAACGATCAACGGACTCAGTTACTGCAAGCACGCGGTGAAGGATCTTTGGAAAGAGCGGCGCGAGCTGCTCGTGGGCGAGCACGCATCCACGCCGGAGGCGGATTTCGCGCAGCAACTGACCGTGCTTGCGGACGCACTCGGCGCGTTCCCCGACATCGCTGCGCAGGTGCGCGCGTTGGGCAGCGAGAAGAGCGTGCCGCGCATCGAAGAACGTTTGATCGAGCTCGAGTCGGAGCTGATCACGCACGCGATCGCGACGCTGCCCGAGGAGGAGGTGACCGCGATCCGCTCCGAAATCACGCGCCACCTCGGCGGCCTGGACGCAAGAACACGCGCACGCACAGAGGACGCGAATCTGCGGCGCGCTGTCCGCGAACGGTTCGGACTTCCGCGCCTGACGTTGTTTTAGGAGTGCGGTGGCAAAGCCACCGCTTTCTGATCCGGATCACAAAGCGGTGGCTTAGCCACCGCACTCCTAAAGCGCCTTATCCACCTGCGCGAGGACCCTTGCCGCCTCCTGCCCGCTCACCGGCGCCTCTGGCGCTTTCGCGGGCATCTCCACCTTGCATGCCGCGAAAACCTCGCCGGCTACGCCGCGCGAGCAGGGTGCGCCGCGCAGCGTGAGCAAGCGCGCGATCAAGCGCGAGAAGCGCTCCGCATTTACCGCGCGCGACGGACTCACGGTGCGCGTTACCGGATCGACGTCGTACAAGCCGATGGCGAGTGCGCGGATGATTTCTTCGCGGCCTGCGACTTCGCCGAGGTCGGTTGCGATCGGCGGCACGCGCAGATTCTGTGCGAAACGCACCGACGTCACTTTCCAATAGAGCAGCACAGCGAAATCGGCGCGCGTGATCGCTTCGCTCTGCAGCGCGCGCGTCACTTGCGGCGGCATGTTGGCCGCGCTCCAAAGCTCTTCGATTTCTTCGAGGCGCTGCTTGTGCCGCGGATCGTGCGTGCGGCGCTCGAGCGTGCGATAGCGCTGAAACGCTTCTTCGTATTTGCCGCGTCCCGCATCGATTTCCGCGAGCGCTTCCTGGACTTCGACGCGATTGCCTTCGTTCGCAAGCAGCGGATCCACCGCACGCCGCGCCTCGGCCCACTCTTTTCCGGCGACGAGTTTCTGCACGAGCAGCACGCGCGCTTCGATCGATCCCGGGCGAATGCCGAGCGCCTCGCGCAGCAAGCGCACGGCATCAGCTTCGGGAGCAGTTTGCGCAGACGTGTACAGCTCGTTGAACACCGCGGCTTCGAGTTGTGCGACGCGCTCGCTCGCGCCGGGCACGCTCGGCGGCAGCGCGCGATAGAGATCGTACGCGCGCCGCGTTTCGTTCAGGCGCAGCGCGATCTCCGCTTCGTACACGCGCGCGGCCGTCGTGTCGATGCCGCTGATGAGGTTCTTCGCATCGATGAGACGCCCTTCGCGAATGTCGATCGCCGCGGCCGCGAGCTTCGCCGGAACGTAATCGGGATTCTTCAAGCGAATCGGATCGAGCCGGCGATGCGCCTCCGCGAAATTGCCGGCCACGATGAGCTGCCAGATCTCGCTGAACTTGCGATCGAGCTTTGGATCGACGGGTTGCTCGTATCCGAGGCGCGGATCGACGAGATAGCGGTCATCGCCTTGCGGAATGACGACCGGTTGCGGCGCGGGGCCGCACTTCGCGACGATGATCGCCGCCGCAATGCATGCAACG
>DATKFO010000121.1:0-4417 GCA_035544355.1 Thermoanaerobaculia bacterium | reverse complement strand
GTCGTCACGATGCAGGAGTCCGAGGCTGTGGAGTTTCTTTGGATCTCGCCAAAGGATGCGCTCGCGCGGCGCGATTTGAAGATGGTGTTTCCGACGATCAAGAACCTCGAAGCAATCGCAAGTTTCGAGAACGCGGATGTGCTGATGGAATCGCGGCGCGATGCGGTGATTGAGGCGGTGATGCCCGTGTTGGTTGGGGGTGTTCCTCGGCTACCCTGAGCGAGCGCAGCGAGTCGAAGGGTCAATGGAGCCCAGCACGAAGTGCGCGCGAGGTCGTCGCCACGTGCATCGCGCGCGCTTCGCGCTGGGCTCCGTTGATCCCTCGACTCGCAGCCGCTTCGCGACTGCTCGCTCGGGATAAACTTCCGCATGATCCGCTCCATCACCGCACCAAACCCCGGCCCGTTCACGCTCGACGGCACGCAAACCTATCTCCTCGGCGAAACGGTGCTGATCGATCCGGGCCCCGCGATCGACTCGCACATCGAAGCGTTGCGCGCTGCGATGCCGCGACTGCAAACGATTTTCATTACGCATCGCCACGGCGATCACGCACCCGCGGCGGTTCCGCTCAAGCAACTCACGGGTGCGCGCGTCGTTGCGCCGCGCAATGTGCTCGATGACGACGTCGTCGACGTGCGCGTGAGCGGCGGTGAAAGGATTGAAGGCCTCGAAGTGATCGCGACGCCGGGCCACACGAACGAGCACGTCTGCTTTCTCACGCACGCCGGAGATCTCTTCACCGGCGACACGATCCTCGGCACAGGCACGACGGCGATCTTCCCGCCCGACGGCAACATGGGCGACTACATCCGCTCGCTGCGCACTCTGCGCGCGCGCAATCCGCGCCGCATCTTTCCCGCGCATGGACCTGTGCGCGATGACGCGGTCGCGCTCATCGATGAGTACATCGCGCATCGCCTCCAGCGCGAGCAGCAAGTGCTCGACGCGATCGCGCGCGGCGCGACGTCAACCGAGGAGATGCGCGCGATCATCTATCCCGATCTCGATCCGCGTCTGCATCGCGCGGCGGAGATTCAGGTCACCGCGCATCTGGAGAAGTTGCGCGAAGAAGGCCGTACATCGTAGGCCGTTGGCCGTCTGCCGTGGAACGAAGGATTCGGCCAACGGCGAACGGCTCAACGGTCAACGGAATTCATCGCGGGATCACGCGACGAATGAACGTCTTGTTCACGTAATACGTCTCCGTCTCGGTATCGATGCGGAGAAACATCTCGCGCGGATCGTTGAGCACGTCGGAGACGCGTGATTGCTCGCGTGGGCGATCGATTGGGATCACGCCTTCGATGCGTGAGCTGTCAGCGAGCTCGAGGATCGTGAGTTTCTCGATGATCGTGACTTCGAGATCGATGACGTCGGGCAGTTTCTCGTAGCTGACCCAGAGCACCTGATCGCGATTGATCATCTTCGGCGCGCCTTCCGACACCATCGGGAAAAAGCGGCGGCGGCCGTTGAGGTAATCGGCGACGGTCTCGGGACCTTCGCGGCGCTCGGAGTACGGTGCGAGGTAGAGAAAATGCTCCTCGGGCTCCGCGCCGGAAAGCGCGAGGAGCACCGCCACCTCGATCATCGGTACCTGGTACGCCACGGTCGTGTGGCGATGATGGTAGCCCGTCAGCCGCGGAAGTGCGCCAGGGGATCGACGAACGAGCCTCGCGTTCCGCCGCCGCCGAGGCGCTCGAGCTCTTCGAGAAAGAGCAGCACGTTCGGGATCTTGTCGGAGCGGACGGAGACGAGACTGAGGAACTTGCCCTGCTTCTTGATGCGCAGATACGCGCCCGCGAGCTCGGCGCGCTCGATCTCGCGAATGGCCACCGGCTCTTTCTGTTTCCACTGCACGTCGCGAATGGTGAGGCGCAGCGGACCGAACTCGGCGCCGGTCGAGCCGACGAGCGCGTTCACGGCCGGGCGCATCTGCTCGTGGATCTTCGCAACGACTCCGCCGACGGCGTCGTATGCGTCGCGCAAACCGGATCCGAGGCGGATCTTCGTGCCGTCGCGGCCGATGACGTCGAGATAGATGCTCGTCACGGCTTCGCGGCCCTTGGCGCGACGCATCGCGGCAACGATGAGCACGCCGATCAAGCCGCCTGCCGCATGTCCCGCTCCCTGCATCGGCACGGCGCGGAAGCGATATTCGGCGACGTCGCGCCACGTGATCTCGCGCACCCCGAACATGGTCGTGCGGCGAATTCCTTCGTCATGAATCGTGACGACGATCTTGCTGATGATGATCCAGCACGCGACGAAAATGCCGAGCGTGACGACTCCGATCGCCATCAGGAGCGGCGAATGGTCCTGATAGCCGATCAGGAAGAAGATGCCGCCGAAGAAGATCATGAAGATCGCGAGCGCGATGCGGGCGGCATACGTATGCGGATGGGACGAGCGCGGCGGTGAGACGATCACGGTGACAGTGAGGGTAGCGCGAATAGAATACGCGCCGCAATGCGACATAAAGACTTCATCGAGATTCACGACTACACCGCGGACGAAGTCGCGGAGCTCTTCCGCCTCGCCGCGGAAATGAAAAAAGACCGCGCGAAATTCGCGAACGCGCTCGCGGGCAAAACGCTGGCGATGATCTTCGAGAAATCGTCGACGCGCACGCGCGTTTCGTTCGAAGTCGGGATGTTCCAGCTCGGCGGTCACGCGCTGTTTCTTTCGGCACGCGACATCCAGCTCGGACGCGGCGAGCCGATCTACGACATGGCGAAAGTTTTGTCGCGCTACGTCGACGGAATCATGGCGCGCACGTTCGCGCACAAGACGGTGACCGAGCTCGCCGAGTGGGCGAGCGTGCCGGTGATCAACGGCCTCACCGATCTCTCGCATCCGTGTCAGGTGATGGCGGACTACTTCACCGCGTGGGAAAAGTTCGGCGAGCTGAAGGGACGCAAGATCGCGTACATCGGCGACGGCAACAACATGGCGCATTCGCTGATGTACGGCGCGCCGAAAGTCGGAATGGACATCTACGTCGCGACACCCGCGGCATACGCGCCTGATCCGGAAGTCGTCGCGAAAGCGAGCGTCGACGCGGAAGTCGCAGGCACGAAGCTCGTCGTCACGACGTCGATCGACGAAGCGGTGAAAGACGCCGACATCATCGAGACCGACGTCTGGGCCTCGATGGGCCAGGAAGACGAAGCCGAAAAACGCCGCCGCGATTTCGCGGGATGGATCGTCGACCGCCGCGCGATGTCGCTCGCGAAGAAGGAGGCAATCTTCATGCACTGCCTCCCCGCGCACCGCGGCGAGGAAGTCGCCCCCGAAGTCATCGATTCCGAGCAGTCGGTGATCTACGACGAGGCGGAGAACCGGCTGCATGTGCAGAAGGCGATCATGGTTTCTTTGATGAGGTAGTGGGCAGTTTGCAGTTGGCAGTGGGCAGTAGAAGAATCGGTCTCTGCCAACTGCCCACTGCTAACTGCCAACTCGTATGCCCGACTCCCGCACCCGCCACAGCCGCGGCCTTTTCGTGGTCATTCTTCTCGGCGTGATTTTTTTCGCGCTGCTGGCGCTCATCATTTTGAAGGGCGGGAAGCGGCACGAAGATCCGGCGCAGATGGTCGAGACGCTGACGGTGCTGCCGGCGAAGATTCGCATTCGCACGGAGCCCAACGCGCGCGCGGCCGTCGTCTCGACCGCGAACAGCGGCGATAACGTGCTCGTGCTCGACGATCGCGGCACATGGGTGCGCGTGCGCACGAGCGACGGACTCGAAGGATGGGCGGAGCGCACGTATCTCGAGCGCACGAACGAGCGCACACGAAGGCTCGCGCGCTTCGCGGCGATTCGCCATCTGCCCGCGCTGCGCGGCATCGTCACGCATCGCACGCCGCTCTACGCGGGACCAGGGATTTTTTATCCGCTCGTCGGCGAGCTGAGCGAAGACGCAAAGGTCACCGTCTTCACGCGCGATCACGATTTCTACGCGATCGACTACCAGGGACAAGTCGCGTACGCGGACATCGACGGCATCGACGTCAGCTCGAGCGGCACGCGCCAACTCGACGTGCAGACCACGAGCGCCGCGCCAACCGACACTACGACGACGAGTGAGCCCGAGACTGAAGCGGCGACCGAGACCGAGCCGCCTCCAGCGCCCGAACAACCCGAGCAGCCGGAGCCGGCGGATCAGGTCTACGCCGCGGTTCCTCCCGGCGGCACGCAGCCGGAAGAAGTCGATCGCGTGATCCCGCGCTATCCCGCGCTCGCACGCCGCGCGGGCGTGCAAGGCGCGGTCGTGATTCGCGGCATCGTGCGCCGCGACGGCACGATCGACAACGTCGAGATCATTCGCGATCTCCCCCACGGCCTCGGCGAGTCCGCACGGCAGGCCGTGAGCCGCTGGCGCTTCCGTCCGGCCACGTATCGCGGTGAGCCGATCGAC
>DATKFO010000120.1:0-7245 GCA_035544355.1 Thermoanaerobaculia bacterium | reverse complement strand
GCGCACCGCGGTCGGCACGTTCGGCGTCGCCGTCGGCGGCGAGATCATCGCCCTAGGCCGCTCGTCGATCGACTTCGACGAAGTCACGAAGACCTCGCCCGGGCTCTCACATCTTTTCGTCTCGAACAACATCTACAACCTGCCGCGCGTGCAAAATCCGTTCGATCCGTTCGCGTTCGGCGGGACGAAGGTCGTGCCGAAACCCGATCGCGCATTTCGCGCCGGCGACGAAGTCTGGCTCTTCGCGGAGCTGCGCAATCCCGGCGTCGGCAACGATCGCCTGCCGAAGCTCAACACGAAGATCGACATCGAAGGCGCGACGAGGAAGTTGAAGGTCCCGATGAACATCGAGCCGCTGCCGCTGAAAGGCGTCGACGGTCACTTCGGCCTCGGCACGACGATCGACGTCTCCTCGTTCTCGCCCGGCGAATACAAAGTCCGGCTGACGATCACCGACACGATCGCGAATCGTGTGTTCCAGCGCGAGGAGACGATTCGCATCGTCGAGTGATGAACGAGCTCGATCCGAAGACCCAGGCGTTCCTGGAAGCGGCGCCCGATGCGATCGTCGTCGTCGATCACGACGGCTGCATCGTCGCGGTGAATCGCCTGACCGAATCGATGTTCCGCTATCCGCGCGAACAACTCCTCGGCACGCACGTCGAGTTGCTCGTCCCCGAGCGGTTTCGCGGACGTCACGTCGGCGACCGGCAGAGCTACGTCGACTCACCCCGCACGCGTCCGATGGGACTCGGCCGCGATCTGTGGGGGCGGCGCAGCAACGGTGAAGAGTTCCCGGTGCAGATCAGCCTCAGTCCGATCGAGACGGAGCACGGCACACTCGTCACGAGCATCATCCGCGACGTCACGGTGCAACATCAGGCCGAGGCTCGGTTTCGAGGGTTGCTCGAATCGGCGCCGGATGGAATCGTCGTCGTCGACGACACGGGCCACATCATCATCGTGAACTCGCAGACGGAGCGGATGTTCGGCTACGCGCGCGGCGAGCTGCTCGGGCGCAGCATCGAGATCCTCGTGCCGTATTCCGCGCGCACGCACCATGTCAGCGATCGCAACAGCTACATCCGCGATCCGCATCTGCGTCCGATGGGCGCGGGCCGCTCGCTCTCCGGCCGGCGCAAAGACGGCAGCGAGTTCCCGGTCGAGATCAGCCTCAGTCCGCTGCAAACCGAGCAGGGCTCGCTGGTGATGAGCATCGTGCGCGACATCACCGAGCGCCGGCGCGCCGAAGAATTGATTCAGGCTTCGCTGCGCGAGAAAGAAGCGCTGCTGCGCGAGATCCACCATCGCGTGAAGAACAACCTGCAGGTCACGTCGAGCCTCCTGCGCTTGCAGGCGGGCGTGATCGAGAACCCGGCAGCGCGCGAGGTCTTCGCCGAAACACAGAACCGCATCCGCTCGATGGCGCTCGTGCACGAGAAGCTCTATCAATCGACGAACCTCTCCGCGATCGACTTCACCGAGTACGTCAAAACGCTCGGCGAGCTGCTCTTCAAATCGTTCGCGGTCGACACGAATCGCATCGTGTATCGCGTCGAAGGAACGGTGATGCTGCTCAGCATCGACGCCGCGGTGCCATGCGGGCTCATCGTCAACGAGCTGCTCTCGAACGCGCTCAAACACGCGTTTCCGAATCTCCGAAAAGGAACAATCACCGTGAGCACCGCGAACAACGCCGACGGCACGCGAACGGTCGCGGTGCATGACGACGGCGTCGGACTGCCGGACCAACTCAACGTCGAGGCGCTGTCCACACTCGGCTTGCAGCTCGTTCGCGGACTCGTGCAACAGATCGACGCAACGATCGCGATCGAGCGCAATGGCGGGACTGCCTTTCGCATCGTTCTGCCGGAGGAGAGGGCTCGAACTTGAAGAGCGCTCGCATCCTCGTCGTCGATGACGAAACGATTGTCGCGATGGACATCGCACAAGGCCTTCGCCGCCTCGGACATGAAGTCACGTCCATCGCCGACACCGGCGAGCGCGCGATTCGCGCCGCGGCGGCCGATCGCCCCGACCTCATCCTGATGGACATTCGCCTCAAAGGCGAGATCGACGGCATCACCGCGGCGCGCTCGATTCGCGAACAGTTCCAGATTCCCGTCGTGTTTCTCACTGCGTACGCGGATGCGGCGACCGTCGAGCGCTCGAAGGACATCGCGCCGTACGGTTATCTCGTCAAGCCATTCGACGAGCGCGATCTGCATCGCACGATCGAGCTCGCGCTCAGCCGCGTGCGCGCGGAGCACGACGAGCGGCTGCGCGCGTCCGATGTGCTTTGGCAGAGCGAAGAGAAATTCCGATTGCTCGTCGACGCGGTGCAGGACTACGCGATCTTTCTCATCGATCTCGACGGCCACATCGTCAGTTGGAATCGCGGCGCGGAACGGATGACCGGATACACCGAAGACGAAGTGCTCGGGCGATCGCTGGCGATGTTGTATCCCGCCGATCGATTCGGCGACGGCGAGCTCGCGCACCATCTGCAGGAAGTCGCGGCGAAGGGAGAGTGGGAGGATGAAGAGTGGCGCGTTCGCAAAGACGGCACGCGCTATCTCGCGCACTCGACGCGCTCCCCGCTGCTCGATCGCGAAGGCAACCTGCGCGGGTACGCGGCCGTCACGCGCAACGTGACCGATCAGCGCGCGCTCGAAGCGCAGCTGCTGCAAGCGCAGAAGCTCGACGCCCTCGGCAAGCTTGCAGGCGGCGTCGCGCACGACTTCAACAACATGCTCATGGTGATCTTCAGCCGCTGCGATCTGCTGCGGCCATTGCTCGGAAAACAGGAGCCGCAGCGCCGCTTTCTCGAGGACATCATCAGTGCCGCAAAACGCAGTCGCGACATGACGCAGCAATTGCTCGCGGCCGCGCGGCGGCAAGTGCTCTCGCCGGAAGTCGTGGAGCTCGGTCCGCTCGTCGCGTCGACGATGCAACTCCTCACGCGCAGCCTCGGCGAGCACATCGAGATCCGCACCGATCTCGAAGACGGACTCTGGCCCGTCTTCGCCGATCCCGCGAAATTGCATCAGGTGCTGCTCAACCTCGCGCTCAACGCGCGCGACGCGATGACGAAAGGCGGCACGCTCTCGATCGAAACGCGGAACGTGCGCGTCGACGGGCTCTACTCGCGGCAGCATCCGCAACTGCGCGAAGGCGACTACGTCGCGCTCATCGTCAGTGACACCGGCGCCGGCATCGCGGAAGACGTCAAGGAGAAAATCTACGATCCGTTTTTCTCCACGAAGCAAGCCACCGGCGGCAGCGGCCTCGGACTCGCCGTCGTGCGAGGCATCGTCGAGCGCACCGGCGGCGCAATCTGGATGTACAGCGAGCTCGGACGCGGCACGACCTTCAAAGTTTTCCTCCCGCGCTACACCGGCGACCTCGTCGCCGCCGAACCGCAGTCCGACGAAGAACCGCTCCCCGCGCGCGGCACCGAGACGATCCTGCTCGTCGAGGACGAGGACATGCTGCGGATGATCCTCGCCGAAGCACTGCAGGAGAACGGATACAAAGTCCTCTCCGCGCAACTGCCATCGGAAGCCCTCGCGATCAGCCACACCTGGGACGGCCCGATCGACCTGCTCCTGACCGACGTCGTCATGCCGGAAATGAACGGCCGCATCCTCGCGGAACGCATCACCAACACGCGTCCCGAAACGCGCGTCGTCTACATGTCGGGATACACAGACGACTCGATGCTGCACAACGGGGTGTTGGACGGAGGCGTGCAGTTTCTGGAGAAGCCGGTTGCCACCGGCCGCCTGCTCCGCACCATTCGCGCGGCGTTGGGTTAATGGACGGCGGACGTATAGTCCGCCGATTTTTTGCGCGAGGCGGCGGACTATAAGTCCGCCGTCCAGGTTCGCCGCGCAACCGCGTGACCACGCACGCTCGCAACCCGAAGCACCTACCCAAAGCGGCGGCACGGCTGCCGCACTCCATAATCTGCGTGTGCGCATTCGTCCAATCGCGCTCGTCCTGATCCTTCTCCTCGCGATCGCGATTCCGCTCGCGACCGGCGGGCCGCTCATGCGTCACCCGTTCGTCGCGTTGCGACTCATCAGCGCCGCCGCGCCACGTACGCTCCCCGTGCCGGTCAACGGCGTTCGTCCGAACGACCTCCGTGACAGCTGGGGATCGCCGCGATCCGGCGGGCGGCATCACGAAGGCATCGACATCTTCGCGCGGCGCGGACGCGCGATCGTCAGCACGACGCGCGGCATCGTCCTCACGGTCGGACAGCGCGCACTCGGCGGCCGCATCGTCCGCGTCCTAGGGCCCGCCGGCCAGTGGCACTATTACGCACACCTCGAATCCTTCGCCGCAATCCACGAAGGTCAACTCGTTGACGAAGGCACGCTCCTCGGCTACGTCGGCGACTCCGGCAACGCGAAGGGCACGCCGTGCCATCTGCACTACGGCATCTATCGCTTCCGCGGCGGCGCGATCAATCCGTATCCGCTGCTGACCGCGCGTTAAAATCATCCTGGTGAAATTGAAGTGATCGTCAGCGCGCGCGATCTTCGCCTCGATGACGTCGTGCTGCTCGATGCACGTCCGGGCGCGAGCGCGTTCGCCGCGGGACATCTCCGCGGCGCGCAGCACGCGGATCTCAACGTGCACCTCAGCGCCGCGTCGGATCCTGAATTCGATCCGAGTCGCGGCGGACGGCATCCGCTGCCACCGCTCGATCGCTGGTTGCAGCAGCTCGGCGAGTGGGGCATCACGCCGTCGACGCGCGTCGTGATCTACGACGAGCTCGATGCATCGAATGCCGCCGCGCGCGCGTGGTGGATGCTGCGCGCGATCGGACACGAAAACGTCGCGGTGCTCGATGGTGGATATCGCGCGGCGATCGAAGCGGGAGTCGAGACACAGACAGGAGTGTCTGTGTCACACAAACAGCAGCCGCCGTATCCGGCGACGGCGTGGCAATGGCCGACGGTCGGCATGCAACGCGTCGACGAGCTGCGCAACGACTCCGATTGGAAGATTCTCGACGTGCGTTCATCCCCGCGATTCCGCGGCGTGATCGAGCCGATCGATCCGATCGCAGGACACATCCCCGGAGCGTGGAACCTGCCGTTCGCGGAGAATCTCGAAAACGATCGCTTCAAATCCGCCGATGCGTTGCGCGAGCAGTACACTCGATTCCTCGACGGCACGCCGCCAGATCATCTGATCGTGCACTGCGGCTCCGGCGTCACCGCCTGCCACACGCTGCTCGCGCTCGACCTCGCAGGATTCCGCGGCGCGGCGTTGTATGTGGGGAGTTGGAGCGAGTGGTGTAGACGGAATTGAAAATTGAAAATTGAGAAATATGAAGGTGGCACAGACACGCCTTCATATTTTCAATTTTCACCGCCTCACGACGCACTCGCCTCCAGATACCGCGTCACCGTGATCTTCAACGCCTCCGGCGTCACGCCGACGAATGCGATCGAGTTCGGCGCGGTCACGTAGAGCAAGCCTTCCGTGACGTACGGATCTGCGTGCGTTCCTTCTCCCGCAATCTGCGAGACTTCGACGCTGAGCGTTGCGGATTGCGGCTGCAAATTCGCGGGGATCGAGATCACCGCGTCGCCGTTCGCGCCGGCGTGCGCGGGATGCGTTGCGATCCACGACGCGAGCGCGGGCGACGACACGTTGATCACATCGATGCGGATCGGAACGCGCACGTAAACGATGGAGTCCGCGCGCGAGGTCGCGAGCGGACTGTCGGCGGATTTTCCTACGTCAGGCATGCGGTGATGATATCCGCCTACTTCGTCGGATGCGCAGCCTCGGCACGCTTCTTCATCTCGTCGGCGCTTAGGTCTTCCTTGTGCGTCGCGATGTGCCACACGTGCCCGTACGGATCTTTCACCGTGCCGGAGCGATCGCCGTAGAACTCGTCCTTCACCGGACGCTCGAGCGACGCGCCGGCCTCGACCGCGCGCGCGACGAACGAGTCGACGTCCTCGACGTAGATCATCAGATTTACGGACGTCCCGCCGTACGACTTGGGGCCGCGGAAATTCATCTCCGGATATTCGTCGGCGAGCATCAGCGGCGAATCGCCGATTCGAATCTCCGCGTGGCCGATCTTTCCGCCCGGCGCATCGAATCGCATGATCTCGCTCGCGCCGAACGCGCGTTTGTAAAACTCGATCGCTTCCGCCGCACCATCAATGCTCAGGTACGGCGTCACGCTGTGATACCCCTCGGGAATTGCTTTGACCATCGTGTTTCTCCTTCGCGCTGCAAGATAGAGCCGGCGCCGCGCGCGGTCTTGGAAAAAAGTCACTCGGCAACGCTGACACTGCGCTCGAAACGGCGCGCTGCAAGAAACTCGCTCGGCGCGAGACCGCTGAGCTCGCGAAACTCGGCGTTCATGTGCGGCTGATCGTAGTAGCCCGCGGCAAGCGCGAGATCGGCGAGCGGCGCCGTGCCCACGTTGATCATCTCCAGCACGCGGCGGAAACGCACGATGCGCGCGAAGATTTTCGGCGTGACACCAACTTGCTCGCGAAACGTGTTCGCGAGCCGCGTTTTCGTGAATCCGCTGCGCGCGCGAAGATCGGCGATCGATGCGGTGCCGCCGCTGCGCGTGATCTCGCCTGTGATCCAATGCATCGCGGGATCAACTGCGTTGACGCGACGCGCGATCCATGCGGCGCAGACGCGAAAGCGCTCCGCCGCGGTCATCGCGTTTTGACAGCTCTCCACGAGCTCATCGACGGCGACGATGTCTCTCAGATCGACGCTTAGCCCCGTGAGCTCGTGCAGCGGGCGCCGCAGCAATGCAAATGCGCCGACGGGATGCAGTCGGATGCCGAGAACGCACGTCGGACGCGGCGGCGCTTCGATCGCGAACGAGCTCGATTGCAATCCGCTGATGCAGGTCTCTGGGCAGATGCCCGATGCGTCGCTGTAGCGATCGCCGAGGTGGATGATGATCTCGAGCAGGCCATTCGGAAACACGCGCTCACGGCGCGACGTCGTCATCCCGTCGAAGTGCCACATCATGTCGACGATGCCCGCGAGCTGCGGCAGATGCCACTCGCTGTGCGTCCACCGCCCAAGCGGCGAGTCAACCTGGAACGTTTGCACGACAACATTATGGAGTGCGTGCGGCCATGCCGCCGCTTTGGGTAGCGCGTTCGGACAGCGTGTCGCAAAACTACGGGACGGCGGACTCATAGTCCGCCGGTTTTTGCGCGAGGCGGCGGACTATTAAGT
>DATKFO010000119.1:0-8536 GCA_035544355.1 Thermoanaerobaculia bacterium | reverse complement strand
ACGCGTTCTCCGCGAAGCGGCAGGCGTCGCGCATCAGCGCCTCCAGTCCGTCAAGATGCATGTTGCCCTTGAACGGATGCACGAGCTGCGGCAAGCGTCCCTCGGGAGTGACGCAATCGCGCGCCTCGGCACCTTCGTGCTCGACGTCGCGGAACCGGTAGTACGAACGGCTGCCGCGCCCCACTGCGCCGCCGACATCGCGCCGGTGCCGGAGTCCGTCAGCAGATCGATCAGCACATCGCGCGCCTTCAGCCCGAAGACGTTGTAGCCCGCGGCGCGCAACGCAGCCTCGCGCTCCTCGCGCGTCGTAAAGCGGATCGGCTCGATGGTCTTGATGCGGAACGGCTCGATGATCACTGGCATGCACGCATTGCACGCCTCGCCCGAACATCGGGCCATGATGGATATCACTCGTGCATGTGATGGGCACGGGAACAGCAATACAGATGAGCATGGGAAACATACTTTGGCTCGTCATCGTGATTCTGATCATTCTCTGGCTCGGAGGCTTCGCCCTTCATATCGGCGGAGGGCTGATCCACGCGCTGCTCGTCATCGCGCTCATCGTGGTGATCTTTCAACTCGTGACGGGGCGCCGCCGCATCTAGGAGTGCGGTGGCAGAGCCACCGCTTTGGACTGCGGCGATCGCAATCGCCGCTTTTGCACAGCTCTCGCGAAGAACTGTCAAAGAGCGGCGACTGCGGTCGCCGCAGTCCATAGTCCTGTATCGTTCGCGGCATGCAGACGCGACAGCTTTCCGCGAACGAACACCTTCTCGTCTTCACCGAGCCTGACGTCGAGCTCGTCGCTGCGCTGAACGAATTCGCGCAGACGAAGAACATCGCGTCGGGGCGGCTGCAGGCGATCGGATCCGTTTCTTCCGCGACGCTCGCGTGGTGGAACGCGGAGACGAAATCCGTCGACAAGTACACCGTCAACGGCCAGTTCGAAGTCGTCTCGTTCCTCGGCAACATCGCCTCGAACACCGAAGGCCCACGCGTGCACGCGCACATGATCCTCTCCGGCCCCGGCGGCATGCTGATCGGCGGACATTGCGTGAGCGCGACCGTGCGCGCGTCAGTCGAAGTGAACGTCACCGTGTTCGACACGCCGGTGAAGCGCGTGCTCGATGACAAGTTCAATCTTTGGGTGATCGATCTCTCGTCTTGAACGCGTGCACGAGCCGCTCGACACGCTCGCGATCGACGACGCCGTCGCGCTTCAGCGACGTTCCGACGATCGCGCCATCGGCGTCGGCGAATGAGCTCGCGTTGTCTTCGGACAAGCCGCTGCCGATCAGCAGCGGCGCATCGATCGCTTCGCGCAACGTGCGCAACTGATCGGCATCCGGCGCCGCACCGGTCTCCGCACCGGTGACGATCAACGCATCCGCAAGTCCGCGCTCGCGCAGATCCTTTGCGACCTGCACGCGATCGAGGTTGCCGAGGGGGACGGCGTGCTTCACGAAGTGATCGGCGAAGATTGCGACGCCCGGTGCGATCGCCGCGCGTTTGCGAAGCGCGGTGTGCGCGTCGCCTTCGATGATCCCTTGATCCGTGAGCATCGCGCCGGTGTGCACGTTCACGCGCACGAACGCCGCACCCGTCGCCGCAGCGATGCCCAGCGCCGACAACAGATCGTTGCGCAGCACGTTCACACCGAACGGAATCCGCACGACGCGCACAACCTCGGCGACCACGCGCGCGATCGACGCAACGGTCTCCGCTTCGACGCGCCCTTTCGTGAACGGACGATCGCCGAAATTCTCGAACATGAGTCCGTCCGCACCGCCGTCCGCGATCGCACGCGCATCGCGCAGCGCAGCGTCGATCACCGCATCGATCGATCCGCCGAACAGCGGCGCGCCCGGCAGCGCCTGCAGATGCACCATGCCGAAAAGCGCGCGCGCCGCGAAGCGCTGCTTGAAGCCGTCGCGTGTGAGCACGCGACGTTATACTCCGCCCGAATGCCGGAATTGAAACTGTTCAATACGCTGACGCGCGAGAAGGAAACGTTCGTTCCCGTTCGACCGGGCGAAGTCCGCATGTACTCGTGCGGACCGACCGTCTACAACCATCCGCACATCGGGAACCTGCGCACGTTTCTCTGGAGCGACGTCCTGCGCCGCTACCTCGAGTTCCGCGGATTCCGCGTCACGCAGGTCATGAACATCACCGACGTCGAGGACAAGATCATCCGCAACGCGAACGCCGCGGGGCAGGACATCACCACGTACGTCGCGCCGTACATCGACATCTTTCACCAGTCGCTCGCGGAGCTGCGCGTGCGTCCCGCCGACTCGTATCCGCGCGCGACCGAATACATCCCGCAGATGGTCGATCTCGTCGAGACGCTCACCGCGCGCGGCCACACGTACGTCGCCGACGGCTCGACGTACTTTCGCGTATCGACGCTCCCCGGCTACGGCAAGCTCTCGCACATCGAAGTCGACGCGGCGAGCGACTTCAGCCGCATCGAGAGCGACGAGTACGAAAAGGAATCCGCGCGCGATTTCGTGCTGTGGAAGGGCAAGAAAGATAACGAGCCGTCGTGGCCGACGAAGATCGCCGAAGGGCGTCCCGGATGGCACCTCGAGTGCTCCGCGATGTCGATGGACCTCCTCGGCGAAACGTTCGACATCCACACCGGCGCGGTCGATCTCATCTTCCCGCATCACGAAAACGAGATCGCGCAGAGTGAAGGCGCGACCGGCAAGCCGTTCGTGCACTACTGGATTCACGGCGAGCACCTCAACATCGATCAGCAAAAGATGTCGAAGTCGCTCGGCAACATCTACACGCTGCGCGAGATCCGCGAGATGGGCTACGACCCGCTCGCGCTGCGGTACGCGCTGCTCTCCGTGCCGCATCGCACGAAGCTCAACTTCACGACGCAGTCGCTCGAAGACGCAAAGAACGCGATCGCGCGCATCGAGTCGTTTCTGCTGCGCCTCGACGAGCTCGCGAATTCGGGACCGAAAGACGCCGCGCATCTCCACGAAGCCGACGACGCGCTGCTCGGCAAGTTCATCAACGATTTCGAAGAAGCGATGGACGATGACCTCAACACCGCCGGCGCGCTCGCCGCGCTCTTCACGTTCATCCGCGACGCGAACACCGCGATCGATGCGGGCAACATCTCGCCAGCGGATGCCGAGGGGATGCGCGCGGCGCTGCTGAAAATCGATCCCGTGCTCGATATTTTCCCGAAGCGGGATGCCGTGCTCGACGCAGACATCGAAGCGCTCATCGACGCGCGCAACGCCGCACGCAAAGCGCGCAACTTCGCGGAGAGCGATCGCATTCGCGATGAGCTGCTCGCGAAAGGCATCCTGCTCGAGGACACCTCGGCGGGCACGCGGTGGCGGCGCAAGTAACTACCAGTCATCCATCGTGTCATCCTGAGCGGGTGGCGGGTGGGCGCGAAGGATCCCCCTCCGGTAACACGAGACGCGCGCTGTCGGCAGGGGATCCTTCGCACCCTCCCGCCGCCCGCTCAGGATGACACTCCTAGTCGCGGCCGATGAGCACGAAGCCCGCCCAGTAATACGGATGCGCATACGTCGTGCCGCGGAGCAACTCGAGCTGCGCGGAACGCAGATCGCCCGCGACGTGATCGAGTGACTTGCGCGCAGCGAGACGGCGATGCAGCGCGATCATCAGTTGCGTCGTCGCCGCGGAGCTCACCTTCCACTGCGATCCGATCGTGCGTGGGCAACCCGTCGCCATCAGCGCCCAGGAGAGCCCGAGGATTCCTTCGCCGGCTTCGAACTCGCCGCGGGCGGTGTCGCATGCGGAGAGGATGGCGAGATCCGCGTGAAGATCGAGCTCGGTGATCTCGCGCGCCTCGAGCACGCCGTCGTCGGATTGCGAAGGAGCGAGCAGCAGCGAGGAGAAGAGCGGCGCATTCGCATCCAGCAAGCCGTGCGTCGCGAAGTGCAGAATCTGAAAGCGTCCCGATTCCTGTTTGACCGTTTCTTCCGTAGCGGCCGCTCCGACGTAGACCTGCGCGCGTCCGCCGTAGAGCCGCTCGATCGCACGCACCTCTTCTTCCGCATCCGGCAGATCGCCAAGCGTCGCGTCGCGATACCACGAGCGCACCGTGCGCGCGGCGAGCGCGCCAACACGCGGATTGCCGATCGCGAGGAGCGTCGGCGCACCGGCGTCGCGCGGTTCGTGATCCTCCTCGAGCAAGGCATACGAAGGAACGTAGAAGATCGTGTTGCGCTCGATCAGATGCTTGCCATCGGGCGTCTTCAGCGCATCGAACGGGAGCCGCCACAACTCGGCGTCGGGAATGATGCAGATCGTTTGTCCGCGCAAATGCGATTCGATCGGAGCAACGAGCAGGTCGTACAGCGCGCGCGCTTCCGACGAGTACGCGGAGCTGCGGCTGCTGATCTTGCGCAGGAATGCATCGACCTGCTTCCGCAGCACATCCTGCGAAACCGGAATGATGGTCTGCGCAACCTCGGCATCCCCCGTCGCGTTGCGCGTGACGGTGAACGCGATCGTTCGCTTCTCGCCCACCACGTATTCGACGACCGACACGCCTTCCGGCGGCACGACCTCGAGCACGGACTCCGTGCGCTGGAACGACCCGCGTCCTTCATGCGCAACGCGCACACGCGTTTCGAGATCCTGCAGCGCCAGACGTGCGTGTGACAACTGCGTCTCGAGTGCTGCCGAGTCTCCCGCCCTCCGCCCGGACCCGACGACGGACCGGTTCAACGACGCAATCTGTGCCCTCGCGGATCGCACCTGCTCGCGTTCGTCGGTGGTCGCGATCTCGAGCAGAGTCGCTTTCCGCTCGCCGCGGATCTCGCGCAACACGCGCGCCTTCAATCGTTCCGCGGCTTCGAAAGCCGCACGCGGATCGTTCGCGTCGGCGAGCAGATCGACGAGATCACGATACACGGCGGAACGCTCCTGGAGATAGCTGGAGCGCAGCTCCGGATCGGCGACGTTTTCGCGCGCGCTCTCGAACTCGTCGCGGATCGATTCGAGCTTCGCACGCGCGTCTGCGTTCCTGCCTCGCGCACGAAGGACTTTCGCCATCACGGCCACGGCCTCCCACTTCTCTCCCTCGGCCTGCCGAGCCGCCGTGAAGGCCTCGTCCAGCCGGTTTTGCTGAAAGCGCAGATAGGCGCGGGCTACCGCTGGAGCAGCCTGTAGGGCGGTTTTCTCACAATGGACTGCGCGGCACTCGGCTTCGTCCAGCAACTGTTCCGCGGTGGCATAGTCGCCGCGCCGCGCGTGCTCGACGATGCTCTGCGCGAGAACCTCCGGAGCGGGATCGCCACAAGCGTCCATGTCGGGCGCGGCCATCGCTTCGTCCGTGAGACGAAAGAACTCGTCCATGCGTCCCAGCCGGCGGTAACAACTCGCCAGAAAGAAGAGGATTTCGTAGGTCGCACTGTAATTCTGGGCTCTCGCAATCCCGAGCAGACGCTCGTAATGAACGAGCGCCATCTCATAGCCGCCCTGCGCGTAGTACGCCTCAGCGAGTTGCAATATGGAATTGTATTGTGCGGCGGGCGAATCGCTCATCGCCGCAAGACGGGTCGCAGTGAGCGCATATTGAAATGCCTGCCTGTATTCGGCGGCATTCCCCGTATGAAACGCCAGTTCCGCCGCGACTTTCGCCGCGACCGAAACATCGACGAGATCGTCCGCGAAGCTCAGCGCGCGAACGTAGGCCGCCATGCCGTCCTCTTGCACTGCGAGACTCGTGCGGGAGAACCGGTACAGTGACTCCGCGAGCGCGTCAGGGTCACCGGCCCGTTCGGCAATTGCGATGGCCTCATTGGCATGCGCGAGGGCAGCGTCGTCATCGACGTTGTAATAGGCAACGGACGCGGTCGCATGTGCGCGAGCAAGGGCAACGTCATCGCCGCTCTCCTCCGCGATCTGGATTGCCGTGCGGACGAGCGGAAGCAGGTCATCCAGCCGGCCCTGATTCGACAAAGAGATGGCGCGGCGGCCCATCGCGTCCGCAAGCGCCGGCGTGCAAAGCGCCCGATTCCGCTGCAATAACGCATTGCGCTCCGCAGCAGTCGTGAGCGCCAGCCACTGATCCGCCAGATCCTCCTCACGACGATGCCAATCCGTGATCAACCACCGCCCATCCGGCACGCGCCGCAGCACGAGCACCGCATTGTGCGGAACGATCCGCGCCACCCGATCCCCGAGCCACACGGCCTCGGACGCATCGACCTCAACGCGCGCCGCATCGCCATCCTGTGCCGTGACCGAGACCCGCGTGATCCACATCGTCCGGCACCGAACGGACATCGCACGCGCATGCTTGCGGATGAAGCCGGCACGCTCAGCGTCCGCCCAGAAAGCGGCCGCGTCGTCGACGCCGCCGCTTGCGTAGGCGGCGTAGAAGGCACGGGTGGCGGTGTCAGGGGCGGTGGGGGGAGAGACGAGCGCCAGCGCGAGGGTGAGGGAGAGGAGCATGGGAAACAGGATTATAGGATCGGATGATCCGTGAACAAGTCGCGCTCACTGCACAGACGGGCTGCGTTGCGACGCGCTCTTCGCGCCGCAACGCTCGCCCAGGAGTCCTTCCGTTCACGGGTCGTGATCCATTGGAATCGGTCGGAATTGCGGCAGTCCAAACTGCAACAGCAAATTCGTCTCCGTCGTCACAGCGCTTCGTTCGGACGACTGGCCTCTGAATACAAAATCAAATGCATGGCCGAGAAGCTCATGCCCCATGACGAGGCTGGGCGATGCCCATTTGTTGCCGGCAAAGCCACCTTTCGGGTCCACATAGACTTCAGTATTGCCGCTCATGCTGATCCCGGCCGGCACAGTAAGGCCGCCGCCAGCATCCACCTTGACATCAACCGCATGCGTCCGTGCGGGTCCTATGCCGTTTTTCACTTTGGCAGCCGAGCCCAGTTTCACATCCACGGTCGGCACATCCTTGCGCGCCAACTCTCGCAGCATAGAAAGCCCGAGCCCGCCTTTCGCCTTTGGATCGACGGATATGATGCCGTTCTTGTCCATCTTCACATATTGCCTGTCTTGCGGACGGAGATTCGACGTGATTAAAGCGAAGGCGAGATCCCGCTCTGCACCTTATCCGTAACTCGCACCACGCGGCCGTCAGGATCGATGCGGTTGAGCGGGTTGTTGGCGACGTATGCATACCGGTTCCATAGCTGGGGATTCATGATGGAACGTTTCGCATCCAACACCGGATCGACCGACAGGAACCTCCCATCGATCGCTCTGTAGTACCGCGCATGCATGTAATCGAGATACTCCTCCCCCCACGGCCAGCCGTTGAAGTCGCGCTCATGGCCGGTGAACACCATCACGTTCGGCCGGTGATAACCGCGGTCCATCTCCTGATGGATCGACGTGATCTCGACGCCGAATGGCGTGTAGTCATGCCGCGACAGCGCCTGACCGCTCTGGTTCGTCACCATGCGCACCGTGCCGAGATGATCGCGATGGAAGTGGCGGCGGCCGCCTTCGACCGAAGCACGCTCCGATCCGATCGCCCCGCTGGCGCCGCGAACGAAGTCCTCCACCCAGTACCAGCCCCACTGCGCGTTCGGCGACTCGTAGACACGGGCCACACTGCCGCCGGGGTCACGGACCGTCCACGTCCAGCGATTCTGTGCATTGTTCAACGTGCCGATCCGCTCGTCGTTCGCGTCGTAAACGTATTCGTCCTGCCGCCCGCCACCCTGTTGCTCCGCGACCATGTTGAACGGGTCGTACTTGTAGACATAGGCCAGACTGCCACCGCTGCGCTGGTTCCCGACTCCGTCGTATGTGGCCGTGACCACCTGGTTGTTCGAACCGCTCACCGGGATCTGGAGAATCGACCACCCGCCGAACCGCGACGTGCCGCGCTCGACCAGATTGCCGAACGAGTCGTACTTGTATTCGTCGCGGCTCGATGTCCCGGTCAGCGTCGCGCGCGTAATCCGCGAATACTGATCGTACACATACGAATCCGTGCCGACTCTCACGATGTTGCCGGCGCCGTCATAGCGATAGCTGCCGCTGTTCCAGGCCGGATCCGTCACGGAATCCGTGCTCATTCGGTCCGGCGCGTTCTTCAATGACGCGTACGCGGTCGTTTCCTGCGGCTTCAGAATGGCCTGCAGATAATGCACGCGCGGATGCTTCGAAAGCTCCCGTGCCTGCTCATCGGAGATGCGGATGTACACGCGACCGCTCCATCGACTCTCCTCGGTGGCCTGGTACCTCGCCAGCTCGGGCTCCGGCTCGCTCCCTCCGTTCAGCACCATCACGAACTGCGGAAGCGGGACCTCGCCACCGATTCTGGCTTTCTCCGCGAGCGCGACGCTGGCGGAGAAGAGCATGCAGCATAGAAATGCGAACCCTCTCTGCATACGAGTCACGGCTCTTTCCTTGTAATAGCCACGACATTCAACGTTTTGAGATCGACAGTCACACGAACATCCATTTTCTGATCGCCGCGGCTGTAGTGATTAATCACGGAAGCGCGATTGTTTGGCAAATCCACCGGCGCGTCCTGCGCTCCACG
>DATKFO010000118.1:0-3271 GCA_035544355.1 Thermoanaerobaculia bacterium | reverse complement strand
CGAATGCGAGGCCGCGCCGACGTCGCGCCGCAAGGTGATGATCCTCGGCTCCGGCCCGAACCGCATCGGACAGGGAATCGAGTTCGACACCTGCTGCGTCCACGCCTCGTTCGCGCTGCGCGAGATCGGCTTCGAGACCATCATGATCAACTGCAACCCGGAGACGGTCTCGACGGACTACGACACGTCGGACCGGCTCTACTTCGAGCCGCTCACGCTCGAAGACGTGCTCGAGATCGTCGAGCTCGAGAAGCCGGAAGGCGTGATCGTGCAGTTCGGCGGACAGACTCCGCTGAAGCTCGCGAAGGCGCTCGCCGATGCCGGCGTACCGATGTGGGGCACGTCCGTCGATTCGATCGACATCGCCGAAGATCGCGAGCGCTTCGGCGCGCTCGCGCGTGCGCACGACATCCTCGTGCCCGCACACGGCACGGCGATGAACGAGAAGGAAGCGATCGACGTCGCGAGCCGCATCGGCTACCCCGTCGTCGTGCGCCCATCGTACGTGCTCGGCGGCCGCGCGATGGCAATCGTGTACGACGAGCAATATCTGATTCGCTACATGGCGCAGGCGGTCGAAGCGGCGCCGGGACATCCGATCCTCGTCGATCACTTTCTCGAAGACGCAATCGAGATCGACGTCGATGCTGTGTCCGACGGCCGCGACGTCGTCGTCGCCGGCGTGATGGAGCACATCGAAGAAGCCGGCATTCACTCCGGCGATTCGACGACCGTGATCCCGCCGTACATCATCGGCCACCAGCAACAGGACAAGATCCGCCGCCGCACGATCGAGCTCGCGAAAGCGCTGAACGTGATCGGCCTGATGAACGTGCAGTACGCGATCTACAAAGGCGATCTCTACGTGCTCGAAGTGAATCCGCGCGCGTCGCGCACGGTGCCGTACGTTTCGAAAGCGACCGGCGTGCCGTTCGCGAAGATCGCGGCGAAGGTCATGGCCGGCAAGACGCTGCGCGAGCTCGGACTCACGAGCGAGCCGCGCGTCGACGGCTATTTCGTGAAAGCGCCGGTGTTCCCCTTCAATCGCTTCCCGCTCGAAGACACAGTCCTCGGGCCCGAAATGAAATCGACGGGCGAAGTGATGGGCTCCGCGCCCACGTTCGGCGAGGCCTACGCGAAAGCACTTCTCGGCGCCGGCGTGCGTCTCCCGCAAAGCGGCACCGTGTTCATCTCCGTGAACGACAACGACAAGCGCCCGCTCGTCGTGCAGATCGCGAGAGATTTTGCCGCATTCGGATTTCTCATCATCGGGACGATCGGCACGCGCGAGTTTCTGACGAAGAACGGCGTCGAATGCGGACTCGCGTTCAAAGTACACGAAGCGCGGCCGAATATCGTCGATCGCATGATCAACAGCGAAGTGACGCTGTGCATCAACACGCCGCTCGGAAAATCGGCGTTCGTCGATGACACGTACATTCGCCGCACCGCGCTGCAGCTGAACATCCCGTGTCTTACGACGCTGACCGCAGGCGCAGCCGCGGTCGCGGGAATCCGCGCGCTACGCGACGGCGCGAAGTCGTTCGCCGCGTTGCAGGAACAGCACGCGGTGACCGCGCGGTAGCACAGACAAGAGTGTCTGTGCTACATGCCGAGGTGGCACAGACAGTCTTGTCTGTGCGCGTTGCCTAAGCGACGACCGCCAACGTCAAACGCGTCCGCGCGAGCTCGGTTTTGAACGCGTTCATCGCGCGGATCGTGTACTCGATTCGCTTGCCGACTGCGGAGGTGTTCACGCCGCCGGAGAGCTGGCGATGCGGACGCGCTCCGCCCGGCTTGCGCGTGCGGAACACTGCGTGCTGGAACGGCGACGGCTTGTCGATCTCGACGATCACTTCGTCGACGCTGACGTCGGCGCCGCCGAGGTAGCGGAAATCCCATTCGATGCCTTCGCCGGGACGCAGCGTGACTTCGGCCGGCGAGATCGAGAGGAAGTAACGGCCACCGCCCTGCTCGACGTCGACGCGAACCGGCACGGTGCGCACCGAGACATCGGAGACGTCTTCGGGACGAATCAGACGATCCGACGACGCGGGCGGCGCGGCGATCGCGGACGGAGCTTCGGCGCGCGGCGGTGCGGGGATGAACGATGCGGAACGCGGCTTGTCTTTCGAGAGCCACATTGCGGCGGGTGCACCGCCCGACTGCACGCGTGTTCGCGGACGGCGCGCGCGTTTTTCCGCGGCAGGTTTCGCCGCCGGTTTCGGAGGCGCGGCGATGACCGCAGGTTTCGGCGGCGGCGGCGGCGGAACGACTTTCAGCACCGGCTTGGCCGGAGCTTTCGGAGCGGCGACGACTTTTTTCGCGACGGGTTTTGCAGCGGGTTTCGCCGCGACTTTTGCCACGACTTTTGGCGCGACCTTCGCTGCCGGCTTCGCCTTCGCTTTCGGCTTTGCGACAGCCTTCGGCTTCGGCGTGGGCTTCGCGACCTTCTTCGGCGCCGGTTTCGCGGCGGCCTTTTTCTTTACCGGTTTCGGGGGCTTCGCTGCCCGTTTCGCCGCCGGTTTCGGTTTGGCGCTTTTTGCCTTTGCTACGACCTTTAGGGCCGGTTTGCGGCCTGTCTTGGCGACCGTTCGACGGGCTGTGGCCGTCTTTTTCGCCTGCGCCTTTGCCATGGAAAGTCCTCTCCGGAATGAAGTGCCGAAAATTGGATGGCGCACTATAGCAGCGGCCCGGCGGTTGCGCTACAAGTCTATGAAAACACGCCTGCGACGCTGAATCCGCCGTCGATCACGAGCGTTTGTCCCGTGATGTAGGACGCGGCCGGAAGACAGAGGAACACGACCGCGCTGGCGACCTCATCCGGCTCGCCAATGCGGCCCATCGGCGTCGTCGCCAGGATCTTCTCGAGCCGCACCGGATCGTTGAGCACCGGCTCCGCGAGCGGCGTGCGGATGTACCACGGCGCGACGCCGTTCACGCGGATCCCGTCCTTCGCCCATTCCGCCGCGAGCACGCGCGTCAGGTGTGCGACCGCGGCCTTCGACATCGCGTACGCGATGCCGGTGCCGAGCTGCCGGAATGACGCAATCGACGCGACGTTGATCACGCTCGCATCGCCCGACGCGCGGAGCAGCGGATACGCGAGGCGCGAGAGCTCGAACACGGAGTCCATGTTCAACTCGCGAATGCGCTTGTACTCGTCATCCGAATACTCGACCGCTTTCTTGCGGATGTTCGTGCCGGCGTTGTTGACGAGGATGTCGAGCTTCTCGAGCGACTCGATCATGCGGCGGCGATCCTCGGCGCG
>DATKFO010000117.1:0-2303 GCA_035544355.1 Thermoanaerobaculia bacterium | reverse complement strand
GGGATCCTTCGCACCCTCCCGCCGCCCGCTCAGGATGACACTGGGGGCGACACATCGATTCAATCTTGAAGGTAGACTAGCCCCAGTAGGGGCGGCCTGCGGCCGCCCGCATTCCCGGCGGGTTGGCGATGACGAGGTTCGGGCGGCCGCAGGCCGCCCCTACAAGAGTCGGCTCGCAATTCCACTCTTGACCCGTACGTTACACTCCCCGCGATATGCCTCATTTCATCACCGACCTGTGCATCGGATGCGGCGTCTGCGAGATCAAGTGCCCCACGAATACGATCTGGGGCGAGCAGAAGGGCCAGTTCTACATTCATCCGGAGCGCTGCATCGACTGCAGCGTCTGCGGCATTTACTGCCCGGTCGATGCGATCCAGAACCAGCACGGCACGTTCATTCCGCGCGTCAAGCCGAAGGACATTCCGAAGGCGGAAGTGATCAAGGAGCTCTGCACCGGCTGCGAGTTCTGCGTCGACATCTGTCCGTTCGAGTGCATCAAGATGGTGGACGCGGACGACGAGACGATCGCGAATCACTACAAGATCGCGCTCGTGGAAAAGAACAAATGCGTCGCGTGCCGGCTGTGTGAATCGGTGTGCGACAAGGATGCGATCGTCGTCCCCGCGGCGCCGACGCAGCTGAAGGGCTACCTGCCCGACTTCATCGTTGGCGGAACAGGGCGGTGACCAACGACTCTTCCGACATCCCCAAAGAATCCCCCCGCACCATCCTCTTCCAATTCGTCCTCTTCCCCCTCGGCGTCGTCGCGATCGCCGTCGGGATCTTTTTTCTCTTCGGCAAGCTCGCCAGCGACGAGCAGACGATTCCCGATTATCTGAACGAGATCCGCTCCGGCGGGAGTCATGAGCGATGGCAGGCGGCCTACCAGCTTTCGCAGCTCCTGAATGCCGGCGAGGCGAAGAAGTATCCGCAGCTCTTCACGAAAGTGGCGACGCTCTATCGCGACTCGAAGCACGACGATCCGCGCATCCGCCGCTACCTCAGCATGGTCCTCGGCAACCTCGGCGATCGCCGCGCGACGCCGCTGCTCATCGAGGCATTGAAAGATCCGACGCTGCAAAGTGATGTCGAGACACGCATCTACGTGCTGCTCGCGCTCGGGAAGTTGCGCGATCCTAACGCAGTGCCCGATTTGATCGCGGCCGCATCGGACAATGAGCGCGATGTGCGCAAGGCCGCGATCTACGCGCTCGGCGAGACCGGCGACGCGCGTGCGGTCCCTGTGCTCGCTACCGCGATCAACGACGAGACCGCCGACATTCGCTACAACGCGGCGCTCGCGCTCGCGCGATTCGGCGACGGACGCGCGGTCGGTGTGCTGCGCGAGATGCTCGATCGCACGCGTCTCGATCAGGTCAAAGAGATGCGTCCGGATCAGAAGGAAGAAGCGATGCTCGCCGCGATCCCTGCATACGTTCGCGTCGCCGGTGCCGAGGGGAAGGTAACGCTCGAAACACTCTCGAAGAGCGATCCGTCGGTCAAAGTGCGCGCCGCTGCGACAGAAGCGTTGCGCGCGCCACAACGGTGAGCGAAAACACGCATCACACGCTGCTGTGTTTTGTGTCACGTTTTTCGTTGACACGTTTTCCGGAATCATCGATATTGCCACCCGCGAACCAGTTCTGTTTCCTCGACGCTCGATGTCTGACCAAATCACGCCATATCAAGTGAATCCGAAGACCCCCCTCGCGGGGAGTGCGGCGGCGGAGATCCGCGACCAGGGGGAGATCACCCGGCGCTCGTTTCCCGCGGTTCTCACCGTCGCGTGGGCGGCGCTCGCAGCCGCAGTCGGCGGACTGTCGAGCATCCTCGTGCGTTTCCTTTTCCCCAACGTCCTCTTCGAGCCCGTGCAGAAATTCAAAGCCGGACCGCCGGGCGAATACGCCGTCGGCGAAGTCGATGAGCGCTGGAAAGAAAAATTCGGCGTGTGGGTCGTGCGCAATGAAGAGCAGCTTTACGCGCTCATCACCACGTGCACGCACCTCGGATGCACGCCGAACTGGCTGCCGTCGCAGAACAAATTCAAGTGCCCGTGCCACGGAAGCGGCTACTACCGCACGGGCGTGAACTTCGAGGGACCGGCACCGCGCCCGCTCGAGCGCGCGAAGATCTTCATCGATTCAGCCGACGGACAGGTCGTCATCGACAAGTCCGTGCAGTTTCACTACGAGCGCGGCGAGTGGAGCAATCCCGATTCGTTTTTGAAGGTGTGACGGGGAGATCAATTTGGCGAACCTGAAGGGCATCCAGGACGGCATCGTCAACTCGCAGATCTGGAA
>DATKFO010000116.1:0-2284 GCA_035544355.1 Thermoanaerobaculia bacterium | reverse complement strand
ACCGCTTTCTGATCCGGATCGAAAAGCGGCGGCTTTGCCGCCGCACTCCTAAAACGACTGGGTCGATACGTTGTAGAAGCCGTCGACTGCTCGAATGATCACGTATTTGCCCGCGATCGCGCTGCGCTTGAGGCGATACGTCTCGTCGCTCGAGTCGGCGATGCCGTCGACGGGCGTGATGCGAATCCACTTCTCCGCGTCGGCTGAGTACTCGACCTTTCCGACGGCAGACAGCGCGTCGGTCACGCGCACGACGAGATCGTCGCCCTGCTGCGTGACGGCGATCGTCGCCGGCGTGTTGTCGACGAGGAACTCGACGCCTTCCTTCGATGCCGTGAGCGGCGTGTCGGGGTTGTCGGTCGCATCGGTGGCGTTGACTTTCAATTCGTAGCGACCGTCGGGCAGCTGCGACGTGTCGAAGTTCAGCTGCGTCTCGTCGAGATTTTCGCGGAGGCGCAGCCAGCGCTCGGTTCCCTTCTGCCGGAACGAGACCGTGTAGCGCAGGCCGTCGCCGTTGTCGTCGTGGGCGCGCCAGACGACGGTGCGGAATCCTTTGCGGAAGACTTTCTTGCCCGGATCGTTCTTGTCGCGCGGTGTGTCGAGGCTCGAGAAGATGCCGTACTCGTCGGGATTCGTCGCTTCGACGACTTGCGGCGCGGGCGGATACGAACCGGTGATGAAGACGACCGCCGGTTCCTGCACTGCGACCGCGTCGATCTCCGGCGCGACGTTGCGGTTCACGAACGCGACCGTGACGCCGTCGACGATCACGTCATTCGACGGCTTCGGCATGTTGAGCTTCCATTGCACGTAGCGTCCCGGCGGCGCGGCGATGTTGCCTTCGACGGCGCTCTGCGCCGAGCTCCACGCGCTCCATGTGCCGTCGGGCGTGCGCGTGTTGCCGCTGCGGAACGAGATCGCGAGCGCACCCTTGTCGATACCCCGCCCTTCGATCTTGTAGTGCCCGAATTTCGAGAAGCGCTCGACGTCTTTCGCCGCGGAGCGGAACTCCGCGTTCGTCGACGGGCGCGGCTCCATGCGATAGACCGCGCCGCTGTTCGTGGTCGTGATCAGCGTGGCGTTGCCGTCGTTCGAGATCGAGACGATCTGCTTTTCGGGGACTGCGCCGACGAGCGCGACTTCGCCCTCTTTGTATTCGTAGATGCGTCCGGACGGACCGGTCGAGAGGAGGATTGCTCCATTGGCGCCGCCGGTGATCGCGTAGATCATCTCGCGATCGAACTTGCGATCGGTCTCGACGAAGTCGTCGGAGTTGATCTTGTAGAGCTCCGAGCTGCCGGCCTGCGACGCGCTGCTGCTGCCGCTGCTGTCGTCGAACGAGAAGCTGACCTCGACGTTCGCGGTGCTCGCGGACTCCCCTTCTTTCTTCTGTTCTGTGCTTCCCGATGATGACGGCTGCCCCTGCTGCGCGCCGCTCTTCGCCGCACCGGACTGCGCCTTCGCCGCAGGTGCGCTGCTCGGCAGGACGTTGCTCACGCCCGCGGCCCAGCCGATGCCATTCGCATCGACGTAGATCGCGGAGATCTCGTTCAGCGGCGAATCGAACAGCGCGTGTGCGCCGCCGTTCGCATCGACCGCGTAAATGCGGCCCTTGCTCGAGCCGCCCGCGAGCAGCGAGCCGTCTTTGCGCAGCGCGATCGCGCGGAGATGCGTCTCCGGCGAATCGAACCAGACTTTTCCTTCGCCTTTCGGCGTCACGCGGAAGAGTTTTCCGTCGACGCCGGTCGCAACGGCGAGATCGCCGTTCGGCAGAAACTCGAGCGCCCAGATGTACGCCTGTTTCGGGTCGTAGTACGTCGTCGCCTTCCCGTCTTCAGGATTCACGCGATAGACCTTGCCGTTCGGTGACGACCCCACGAACAACGCGCCATCGTGAAACGCGATCGCGTAGATCTCGGGCTCCGATGCGGTGTAGATCAGTTTGAGATCGGTGCCGCGCAGACGATAGATCTTGCCGTCGTTGCCCGTGCCGAAGAAGCGATCGCCGTTCGGCGCCGCGGCCTGCGAGAGCACGAAGGGATCGGTGAACGTCGCGACCTTGCGCACTGCGGGAGCCGCCCGCAATTCACCGCGCGAAGTAATCGCAAATCCTTCGATCTCCCCACCGAGAAACTCCTCGGCACTGCGCACCCGCCAGAACTGCGGCGCAACCGCGAATGCTCGAGCTGCAATGAACGAGGAAAGAACGAGTACAGCAAAACGGCGCATGGATCTTCCTTCGATTTCGAAATTGACTTCGCGGGAACGGGCAACCGGAGTGTCA
>DATKFO010000115.1:0-4723 GCA_035544355.1 Thermoanaerobaculia bacterium | reverse complement strand
CGCGCTGATTCAGCGATGACGAAAATCAAAATCTGCGGGCTCACGGTCGAGGAGGATGCGATTGTCGCAGCGGACCTCGGTGCGGATTTTCTGGGATTCATTTTTGTCGAATCGTCGCCGCGCCGCGTCGATCCGGAGCGTGTTCGCGACATCGCCGCGCGCGTGCGCGAAAATCGAGAGAGCCCACCGCGCATCGTCGGCGTCTTTCGCGATGCGTCGGCCGAATACCTGAATCGCATCGCGTCCGATGCGTCGCTCGACCTCGTGCAACTGCACGGCAACGAGACCGACGACGACATCGCCGCGCTCGAGATTCCCGCGATCAAATCGTTTCGCGTCGGCGACACGCTGCCCGATACGACGACCTATCCGCGCGCGCAGTGGCATCTCTTCGACGCCTTCGTCGAGCATCGCGAAGGCGGCACCGGACGGCGTTTCGACTGGTCGCTGCTCGCGATGTATCCGCGCACGAAACCGTTTTTTCTCGCCGGCGGCATCACGCCGGAAAACGTCGCCGCGGCGATCAGCCTGGTGCGCCCCGACGCCGTCGATCTCGCGAGCGGCGTCGAATCGGAGCCGGGCGTGAAGGACCACACGAAGCTCCGCAATCTGTTCGAAAGGATCAAACGATGACCGTTGCCACACTGCCCGATCGCGCCGGATATTTCGGCACGTTCGGCGGCAAATACGTTCCCGAAACTCTGATGGCCGCGCTCGACGAATTCGAGTCGGCGTATCGCGCCGTGAAGCGCGATCGCGCGTTTCGCAAAGAGCTCGACGACATCCTCGCCGATTTCGTCGGACGTCCCACGCCGATCACGCACGCGCCGAAATTCGCGGAGCTCTGCGGCAACTTTCGTTTGTTTCTCAAGCGCGAAGATCTCAATCACACCGGCGCGCACAAGATCAACAACGCGATCGGACAGGCGCTCATCGCGAAGCGGATGGGCAAGAAACGCATCATCGCCGAGACCGGCGCCGGCCAGCACGGCGTCGCCACCGCAACCGCATGCGCACTCCTCGGCCTGCAGTGCGTCGTCTACATGGGCGAGGTCGACATGGCGAGGCAGGAGCTCAACGTGTTCCGCATGCGACTGCTCGGCGCGGAAGTCGTCCCGGTCGCGAGCGGCAGCCGGACCCTGAAAGATGCGATCAACGAAGCGATTCGCGATTGGGTGACGAACGTGCGCACGACGCACTACATCATCGGCTCCGTGCTCGGGCCGCATCCGTATCCGATGATCGTTCGTGATTTTCAATCGGTGATCGGACGCGAAGCACTCGCGCAGCTGCGCAAGAAAATCGATGCGCTGCCCGACGTCGCGGTCGCGTGCGTCGGCGGCGGCTCGAACGCGATCGGCTTGTTCTACGAAATGCTGAAGCACGAAACGATTCGTCTGATCGGCGTCGAAGCGGGCGGCCGCGGCCCGCAACTCGGCAATCACGCCGCGCGATTTTCCGGCGGCGCGCTCGGCGTGCTGCACGGCACGCGCTCGATGATCCTGCAGGACGAATTCGGCCAGATCGCGGAGACGCATTCGATTTCAGCGGGCCTCGACTATCCGTCGATCGGCCCCGAGCACGCCTACCTGCAGAGCATCGGCCGCATCGAATATCACGACTGCAGCGACGACCTCGCGCTCGAGGCCTTTCACAAATTGAGCGAGACCGAAGGGATCATTCCCGCGCTCGAATCCTCGCACGCCCTCGGATGGCTGATGCGCAACGGCGCCTCGATCGCGAGCGGCGCGATCGTGATCGTGAACTTGTCGGGGCGCGGCGATAAAGACGTGCCGCAAGTGGCGGCGTTGCCGCATGGCAACGGCGCGATCCTGAGCCGCGCAAACGGCGAAGGATCCCCGGCGTGAATCGCGTCGACAAGCTCTTCAAGCGCCTCCGCAAAGAACAGCGTTGCGGCCTCATCGCGTACGTGACGTGCGGCGACGGCGACACAGTCGCGATCATCAACGCGCTCGTCGAAGCCGGCGCTGACGCGATCGAGCTCGGTATCCCGTTCTCCGATCCCATCGCGGACGGTCCGGTGATTCAAGCCGCCGCGCATCGCGCGCTGAAGAACGGAACGCGCACGCCCGACGTGCTCGCGATCGCGCGCGCGATTCGCGAACGAAGCGAAGTTCCGCTCATCGCGTTTTCGTATTTCAATCCGATCATGCGCTACGGCGCCGAACGATTCGCAACCGAGGCATCGGCAGCGGGCATCGATGCACTGCTGCTCACGGATCTGCCGCCGGAAGTCGCCGGCGAAACGCGCGACGCGATGCACGCGCACGGACTCGGCACCGTATTCCTGCTCGCGCCGACGTCGACCGACGCGCGCATCAAAGCAGTCGATCGCGCGAGCGACGGCTTCGTCTACTACGTCTCGACGACGGGAGTCACCGGCACGCGCACCGAGCTCGATCCCGCGCTCCTCGGCCGCCTCGCGGAGATCCGCGGCAAATTGCGCAAACCGATCGCCGTCGGCTTCGGCATCTCGCGCCACGAGCACTACGAACTGCTGCGCGACCAATGCGACGCGATCGTCGTCGGCAGCGCGATCGTGCGCGCGGTGGCGGAGAGTGGGGCGGAGGGGGCGGCGCGCGTCGTGCGCGAAATCCTTCGCCGGTGATGTGGAGTGCGGCGACCGCAGTCGCCGCTTTTTGGCAGCCGATGTCGGAAAGCGGCGATTGCGATCGCCGCAGTCCAAAAACTACGGCGGCGGAGCCGTCGTCGTCGGTGCCGGCGCGATCGTCGTGGTCACCGGCACCATCTCGACGTCGATCCGTTGAATCCGCGAAGCGGCCAGAGTCGCGAGCTGGTCGTTGTTCGACTCTTCCGCAGCTTTCTTGATCTCCGTGAGCGCGAGTTTCGCGGCTTCGGGATCCGCCGTCGACGTTTGCGCGATCGCATTCACCGCTTCGGTTGCGTGCTCGCTCGCCTGCTTCTCGAGAATCGGATTGCTGAGGCGATCGCTGGAGCGGATCAGCTCCGCCGCCGAATCGCCGACGTCGTGCGCTTTCTCGCCGACGTTGCCGGGTGCCGTCGGCGCCGAGCCCTTGAGCTCCGCGACCTGCTGCTTCACGGCATCCACGTGATGCTCGGCCTCGATCCGCTGCGTGATGATCGCGCGCCCGCCGTCGAGCACCGGCTTCCAGAGAAAACCGCAGAGCATCGCGTATCCGATGAGTCGTCCCGTCTTCGACGTATCGGTCGGCGTGATGACGTAGACCGCGAGGAGAGCTGCGGCCGTGCCGAGGATGATGCACATCGGCAGCGCGAGCCACACGTCGAGTCCGAACGTCGCGCCGGTCATGATCGTGAACGCCCACGACACCAGCCCGCCGCCCGCGCCGGCGCCGAGAACGAATTTCAACTCATGAGGCATGCGCTTCTCCATGCATAGGAGAGCCGCGAAGCGCCAGTTTCCCTACCGTCGAGCGATCACGCGACGACGCGCGCGGGACGCGGCGCACTGGCGAAGACGCTGTCGAGCGCGAGAATCATGAAGCCCTCGCGCAACACGACGCCGTGCGGCGCGCCGTCGAGGATCGCCGTTCCTTCGATCGGGCGATGCCGCAACGCGCCGCGACAGAGGTTGAGATGCTGCGTGCAAACCGCGAAGACATCGCTTGCGCGCGCGAACACATCGTGGCGGTGCATACCGCACGTGCTGCAGGTGAAACCGCCCTCGCCGGTCGCGGTGCGGTAGAAGATCGTGAACGGCGCGGTAGGGCGCGACGCGATTTCTTCAGGCATTGGCCATCCGCTCCGCGACCTGGCGCTGCAGCTCCGACATGTCCAGCTGGACCGAATTGGTCGTAGAGACCCGGCGTGAAGTAATTGTGGCCTCCACGGTGCCGAACCAGATCCGCGCACCGTTCGGTACGAGGGAACCGAAAACTCGCTGTCCCTCGATGTAAGTGCCGTTCGTGCTGTCGAGATCTTTGATTGAAATGACACCATCGGAAACGGTGATCATCGCGTGACGACGAGAGACTGACTTGTCCGTAAGAACGACGCGGCTATCCAGCGCACGCCCGATCAGGTTCTCTCCTTCATGAAGTGCGTAGGCGACTCCGTCACAGGACAGCATTGCGGCCACGGAGGATAGCATGGGGTAGGTCGGCGAATCTCCGCTCGACCGTTCCGCCGATATGGAAACCTCACCACAGAACGCGTAGCCGAATCCGTGAATGGTGCGGATGTGTTGCCCGGTACGTGCGTCGTCGCCGAGGGCGCGGCGCAGCTGATTCACGATGCTGGCGAGATTGGTCTCGCAAACGAATGTCGACGGCCAAATTGCGTCATAGAGCTCCTCGCGCGACAGCGCGCGCGGTCGTGCTATGAGCAGGAGACGGAGCAGCGTGTGAGCTTTGGGGGAAAGATGCCTCTCAGTGTTGCCACGCAACAGGACATGGGATGCGGTATTGAACGTGAACTCATCGAACTTGAATGTGAGCGCCGGCTCGCCGGCAGCCAGGAAATCAGAGCTCATGAGAAGACTCCGTAACGTTGTGGAACGTAAATTCACCAAAATCGACTGTAGTTGCCGACCCGCCGGCCGGTTGGGAGCTGATCATAAGGCCCTCATTCGGAAGATTTCGCGGCACAACACCCGTCAACGCCGCTGACTTCCATACGGTACAACATCTTTGCGGACTTCCATGAATTCACCATAAAACCTCAACATCTGAGTGCGGCCGGGAGCTGATGTTTGTGCATG
>DATKFO010000114.1:0-3539 GCA_035544355.1 Thermoanaerobaculia bacterium | reverse complement strand
GCAGGTGCGTCGAGCTGCAGCATCTGCATCGCGGCGCGATTCATCGACAGCACTTCGAGCTCGTCGGTGACGGCGATGATTCCGGTGCCGACGCTGTCGAGCACCGTGAACATGAACGCGCGCTCGTTGTCGAGCCGGCGATTCGTGCGCGTGAGCTCTTCGCGCTGACTCGACAGCTGCATCGACATATCGTTGAACGAATCGATGAGTCGTCCAACTTCGTCGCCCGCGGAAACATCGACTCGATGTCCGTACCCACCCTCCGCGAGCCGGTTCGTCGCCTCCGCGAGTGCCTTGATCGGAATGGTGATTCGTCGCGATGCGTAGATCGACGTCCACAACGATCCGAAGAGAATCGCGAGCGTCACCGCGAGAAACAGCGACGTCTGCGACGCCTTCAACTCCACGCGCTGCGAGTGCAATTGCTGGAAGTTTCGGTTGGCGATGATCGATTCGTCGATCATCCGGCTCATCGTGTTCGGCAGGAAGATTCCCGCGACGGCGACCTCCGGCGCATCGGTGATACGCGTCGCGGAGCGAATCCACTTCCCGCTGCCGACGACGTCGATCTTCACCGCACTCCCCTTCTGCGCGACCTGCTCGAAAAAGCGCAGCGACGGATCGGCGACCTCGTGAATCGGCGCGCGCGGATTCGCCTGCGCCTTCACGAGAAACCCTTCGCGATACACCGCGACCATGTCGACGTGATGAAACTCGCGCACGTGGGAGAGAACCGAGTCGATGCGCGCCGCATCGCGCGACGAGGGATTCGCCGCAATCTCGCGCGCCGCGCCTTCCGCTGACGCCGCCGCCTGATCCTGCGCCATCTGCGCGATCGCTTCGCCGTTGCGCAGGATCGTCATCACCGGCGTCGTGAACCAGCGATCGATCGAAACACGCAGCAAGTCGGTCGCAACGAAGAACAAAAGGATCACGGGAAAGAGCGACGTCGCGACGTACGTGACGACGAGCTTCGTGCGGAATCGCGAGCCGATGATGCCGCGCTGCCGCTCGAGCACGAGCTTCACGATTCCGCGCAGCAGCACGAAGAGGATGCCGAGGATGAGGAGGACGTTGATGTTCCAGAGGACGAAGAGGAGCACCTGACTCGACAGCGCTTCGGGCGAGAGCTCCTTCGCGCGCTGAATCAGGTAGTAGACGAGGCTCGTCGCCGCGAGGATCAGCAGCGGAACCGTGATGATGAATCGCGGGTCCTTGCGATACCGCAGCAGCAGCTCGCGAGCACTCACGGCTTCGCCTCGGGTGTCGGCACGACGCGCGTCTCGCGCCAGCGCGTCGAGACTTCCCACGGAATCACGTACATCACCCAGCCGCGCATCAGATCCGCTTTCACGCGTATGCGGAGCTTGTGCGCCTTGCGCTTGCCGATCGCGAAGAGATCGATCTCCTCGACCGATGTCATCGCGTGCTCGAGTGCGGCAAGATCGGTGAACGTTTCGGAGCGCACGAGCTTGCGATCGCGGCGGTAGTTGACGAGATACTCGCGCGTCAGCGAGTTGAACGTGCAGATGACTTCGACGCGCGCGCGGGCGATGTCGTCATCGAACCAGTTCGGGCGGTCGCGAAAAATCTCGACGATGTACGTGAGGCTCGTCGGCAATCCGCTCTGCAGCGCCTGCACGAGGTCGCCGTTCTTGAATGCGTCGGCGAGTCGGAAGCGCACCGTAACCTTGCCGCTGCTCGCGATCGCGAAGAGATCCTCGATCTTCGGATCGGCGGCCGAGACAGTTCCCGCGAGCCATAGACAGAGGAGAGCAAGGGTCGCGGCGCGCACGGTGTGGCTTTTTTACCACAACGGCCGCCTGAGAGGCGGCCCTACGTGCTTACGCGAATGTACCGAGCGCTTTGGCGGCGACGGCAGTTTCGGGACGGCTGATCGTGCTCGTTGCGCTGCGGAGGATTTTCTCCACGAAGCGCGAGTGCATGGCGTGGCCGGCGCGGTACGCAGTGATCTCGCCAACGATCGGACGGCCGATGAGTGCGAGATCGCCGACGAGGTCGAGGATCTTGTGGCGCACGAACTCGTCCTTGAAACGCAACGGTCCGTTCAGCACGCCGCGGTCATCGAGGACGATACAGTTCTCGACGGAGCCGCCGCGTGCGAGTCCCGCCGCGCGGAGCTTCTCGACGTCGCGCATGAATCCGAATGTGCGAGCCGGAGCGATCTTGCGGAGGAAGCTGTCATGGCCGAAGTCGAAGTGCAGCGACTCGCGGCCGATCGTCGGATGATCGAAATCGATCTTGTATTTGATGATGAGGCGATTTGAAGGCGTAATGCGGATACTGCGATCGCCTTCGACGAGCTCGATCGGCTGCGTCACGCGGAGCACCGGGATCTCGGTGTCGAGCACGCGCACGCCGGCGGCGTCGATGAGATGCATGAACGGCAGCGCGCTGCCGTCGATGATCGGAATCTCCGGGCCGTCGATGTGGATGTCGAGATCCGTGATCCCGCACGCCATGATCGACGAGAGCAGATGCTCGACGGTGCCGACCGAAACGTCGTCTTTGCCGACGGTGGTCGCGTGATCGAGTGCGGTGGTGGACGCCTGCAGCGCGGCGATGCGCAGGCCGCCGAGGTCGGAGCGCACGAACGTGATGCCGCTGCCCGCCGGAACGGGGCGAAGCTCGACGGTCGTGTAGATGCCCGAGTGGAGGCCGATGCCGCTGATGCTGACGTTTGCGTTGATCGTCTTGCGTTGCACGAACATTCTGCGCGCGTTCGGAGCACGGGTGGTGCCACGGACCGCCGAGCACGCTCGAATCCGACCAAGCCGTTTGTTCGCTGTCGCTTAGCCGATTCCGTATCGGTTCCGTTACTGGAGGTTTGTGTCGTCGCTGTAGGTCACGACTGTGGTGCGAGAGCCACAGTGCGGTTCTGGAGCAAAGCGCCTGACGGCGGGACAAGCTAGAGAGCTTGTCCGACGTAGGGCCGCCTCTCAGGCGGCCCACTCGGCACGAAGGACTATCTCCGCTGCTTGATCGCGACGGCGGCTTCGCGATCGGCTTCGCGTCGGCGCTCGGTCTCGCGTTTGTCGAAGAGCTGCTTGCCGCGCGCGACCGCGATCTCGGCTTTCACTTTGCCGCCTTTGAAGTAGAGGCGCAGGGGGACGACGGTCAGCCCCTTTTGCTGAATTTGTTCGTGAATCTTCTCGATCTCGCGGCGATGCATGAGCAATTTGCGATCGCGCTCGGGATCGTGATTCTGGAGGTTGCCGTGGGTGTACGGCGAGATGTGCGCGCCGAGGAGGAACGCTTCGCTGTTCTTGACGGAGACGTAGCTGTCCTTGAGGTTCGCCTTCCCCTCCCGCAGCGACTTCACCTCGGTCCCCGTGAGCGCAATCCCGGCCTCGTACTTTTGCAGGATGTGGTACTCGTGCAACGCCTTCTTATTCGAGGCGATGAGCTTCTCGCCGGAGTCCGCCTTCGTGGCCATGGGCGGGGATTCTAGTTCATTCGTAGGGGCGGCCTGCGGCCGCCCGAATTCTCGTGGATACAAACGACGACCGAGAGTTCGG
>DATKFO010000113.1:0-10636 GCA_035544355.1 Thermoanaerobaculia bacterium | reverse complement strand
GACGCATTGCGTCACGGTGTGCGCGCACGTGTGACACGGGCGCGACGCATTGCGTCACGGTGTGCGCGCACGTGTGACACGGGCGCGACGCATTGCGTCACGGTGTGCGCGCACGTGTGACACGGGCGCGACGCATTGCGTCGCGGCGTGCGCGCACGTGTGACCCGGCAGTGACGCATTGCGTCGCGGCGTGCGCGCACGTGTGCTCCGGCAGTGACGCGTCGCGACACGGGGCGGTTTCGGCGGTGTACGCACCACGCGGCGGTCAGGCGATCTCGCCGAAACGGCCGCTCTGATAGTCGATCATCGCCTGGCGGATCTCGCCGGGCGTGTTCATCACGAACGGACCGTAGCGCGCGACGGGCTCGTTGAGCGGAACGCCGCCGATCAGCAGCAGCTCGACGCCGTCCGCTGCTGTCATCGAGACTTCGTCGCCGTCGCGATCGAACAGGACCGCGTCATTCTCGCGGGCCACGCGATCGCCGAACGTTGCCTCGCCGCCGATGACGAAGGCAAACGCGTTGTACGTCGCCGGAATCGGTTGTGTGAACCGCGCGCCCGCGCTGAGCCGCACGTGCAGATAGACGATCGGCGTGCGCGTGTCGATCGTTGCGTGCGTATCGAGCGACTGGCCCGCGATCACCGTCACGGTCACTTTGCCGTCCGCACTCGTGGCGGTCGGAATCTGCGCAGCCGGCAGTTCCTGATAGCGAGGGCTCATCATCTTGTCGCGGCGCGGAAGGTTCACCCAGAGTTGAAATCCGTGCATCCGCCCGCCGTTGCGTTGGATCTCGCCGGAAGGCATCTCGGAGTGAATGACGCCGGAGCCTGCGGTCATCCACTGCACATCACCGGCACCGATGCGACCGTGATTGCCTCGGGAGTCGCGATGCTCGACCGCGCCTTCGAGAATGTACGTGACGGTCTCGAATCCGCGGTGCGGATGATCGGGCGCGCCCTTCGCCTCACCGGGTCCATTCGTGACGGGTCCCATCCGGTCGAGAAGAAGAAAAGGATCGAGGTGATCGAGACGCGCCGTGGGAAACGGGCGCGTGACGATCATGCCCTCGCCTTCGAGCTGCGGCGTTGCGTGGATGACCTGGGCAATCGAGCGCGTCGTCATGATCACCCTTCGTAACAAAGGTGCATTCCCTGCGCCGGCGCGCCCGCGAGAGTCAGCCCACCTTCTCTCGTGCGGCACGCCACTGATCCTCGACGTCCAGCGCGATCACCCAGCGCTCGACGTAAGAGCGATCGAGCGCATCACCCTGAATCTCGATGATGCCGGCAGCGTCCCGGATTTGCCTTTCGGACTCACCGAGCTTGGCCCACTCGAGATGCCCGATCCTTCCAGGGCCTGCCGCAGGTTCTCGAGAACGCTCTCGACGCTCACGGACGATCGACGCCTCGGCCGTAGAAGACCGCGAGAACCTCTTCCAGAACCTGCTCTTCGCGATATTCGGGGTGACGATCCCGGACGCCGGCGAGCGCGAGCGCGCGCAAGGCGTCACTGAGCTCGGCCGCGATCCTGCCGCGTTCGCTGGGTCCAATCTGCCGGTACAGCTGCGCATGAGCTGCAGCCACACGCCGCGACGTATCGAAAGCCATGCTGCTCCGATGGTACACGAGCGTCGGGCCGCCCCAACCGGCAACCGCCGCTGCCGGCTGCTTCATCGAGTCTCAACCATTTCTCAGCGCATCGAAAAGCATGCCGATCACGAGCAGCGCCAAAAGGCCATACGAAAGTGCGTTCGCTTGAAGGGTCGCGCGCCGAACCGATTGCCAGTTTGCCGCTGCGAGCAGTTTTTCATTCACCGCCGCTTCGATGACGAACGACGCAAGGAAGAACGGCACCAGCAGCACGAGCTCTGCTGCCGGAATCATCCAGTGCATTTCGGTCTCGTAGGGAATGAGCCACGGCGCTTGCCACGTGACCGCGAGCAATTTCTGGCTGCGCGTTTCGATGCCGTGCGCCGTTCCGCCGCCGGTGATCATCTGAGCGGCGACGAGAAGAAGCCACGTGATCGGAAGACCGACGATCGTCGACGCGACATTCGAGATCGCGGTCGCGCGTACCGAGCGCAGGAACGGGAGCGCCAGGCGCCGGCTCAGCACGAACGCTTCGAGCGCCACGATCGGCAGCAGCGCGACGAGCATCTCCGGCAGGGCGACGAAGATCATCGGCACACCGGCATTCGCATTGGCAATGCCGATGCTCGCGATTACAACCGCCAGCGACATCGCGACTCTGCGGGACGTTCTCACGGACGTCGTGATTATCCGGCCGGAACCGCGGCGCTCCAAACTTCCTCGCGATAGGCCTCGAGCCGCTCGACCAACTCGTGTGGGTGACTCAGCGCAGGTGTGTGGCCACTCTCCAGCTCATCGGGAACGATCCGCAGGCGATCGCGAACGACGCGACGAGCCCACTCCACCGGAAACATCCGGTCGTTGCGACACAACAGATACCGCGTCGGAACATCCGGCCACTTCGACAGCGGCCACGGCTCCTTGCCGGGCGTTTCCGATTGCCTTCGGCCCTTCGCAATGGCTTGCGCAGCCAGGTCGGGATCCACGTCGTGATAGAAGATCGCCAGCTCGCTCGAGTCCTGCTGCTGCGCCGGAGCGTACCCGGTGTTCTCGAACATCGCGTCCGCCGACTCACCGGGAGCAGGAATCATCGCCGCCACGAGCACCAGCAGCCGGACGCGTACCCGCTCGCAAACCATCGGCGCGACGTAGCCGCCGAACGATTGGGCCACGACCACGAGGTTCTCGCGTTTCCCGATCGCGCGAACGACGACATCGGCATAGTCGGATAGCCCGGCCGAGTCATCGTCAACGGGCAAGTCCATGACGACCACGTCGTGCCCGCGCCTGCGCAACTCCGCTTCGACGAGATGCCAGTACCAGCCCACGTCGCCGGCGCCATGGATGAGGACGTACGTTGCAGTCATCGACGAACAGTGCCTCAAGTTTCAATCCAACCGGAAATGCAGTGGCTGGTGTCATCCTGAGCGGGCGGCGGGAGGGTGCGAAGGATCCCCTGCCGACAGAGCGTGTCTCGTATCAACGGAGGGGATCCTTCGCGGCCCACCCACCGCCCGCTCAGGACGACACGGGGGGGATAGTCCCTAGTCACCCGCCACCAGCCACTGTGCTAGTCTCCGCCCGGTTTTCGGCATGAACGACAAAATTCAGAACGTTGCGGTCATCGGTGCGCAGTGGGGAGACGAGGGGAAGGGGAAAATCGTCGATCTGCTTTGCGAGGAGTTCGACGTCGTTGCGCGCTATCAGGGCGGGCACAACGCCGGGCATACGGTGAAGTTCGCCGACAAGCATTTCGCGCTGCGCCTCATCCCCTCCGGCATCATCCACCCCGACAAGATCTGCCTCCTCGGCAACGGGATGGTCATCGATCCCGACGCGCTGCTCGAGGAGATGACGAACCTCCGCGCGCACGGCATCGCCATCGACGATCACAACCTGCTCGTCAGCGATGCGGCGCACGTCATCCTTCCCTACCATCGCGCGCTCGATCTCGCTCGCGAAGAAGCGGCGGGCACCGGCAAGATCGGCACGACCGGACGCGGCATCGGTCCGGCGTACGAGACGAAGGTCGGACGCTACGGCATCCGCATCGCCGATCTGCTCGATCCCGATGTGCTCAAGCAGAAGATCGAGTTCACGTGCGCCGAGAAGAATCTCGTGCTCTCGGAGATCTACAAGAAGGACACGTTCGACCCTGCGAAGCTGTTCGACGACTATCTCGAGTATGGGCGCAAGCTCACGCCGCGCATCACGAACGGCACCGTGTGGATCAACGAACAGATTCGCGCCGGCAAGCGCGTGATGTTCGAAGGCGCGCAGGGGATGATGCTCGACATCGATCACGGCACGTATCCGTTCGTGACGTCGTCGAGCACGATCGTCGGCGGCGTCTGCACGGGACTCGGCGTCGCACCGAAGCACATTCACAAAGTGATCGGCGTGGCGAAGGCGTACACGACGCGCGTCGGCGGCGGTGCGTTTCCGACGGAGCTCGATGACGCGCACGGCGAGCATCTGCGCAAGCGCGGCAATGAGTTCGGCACGGTGACGGGACGTCCGCGCCGCACGGGCTGGCTCGATCTGCCGGTGCTGCGCACGGCGACGATCCTCAACGGCATCGACGAGCTCGCGATCACGAAGCTCGACGTGCTCGACGAGTTCGAAGAGATCCGGGTCTGCACCGCGTACAACGTGCGCGGAAAATCGTGGAGCACGTTCCCCGCGTTCGCGGTCGCGCATCACGACTACCAGCCCGAGTACAGGACGTTCAAGGGATGGAAGACGTCGACGGTGGGCATCACGACGTTCGAGGATCTGCCGCAGGCCGCGAAGGATTACATCAGCTTCATCGTCGACGAGACCGAGGCGCGGGCGTCGATCGTTTCGACGGGGCCGCGGCGGGAAGAGACGATCTTGCGGTAGGGGAATGCGGCGCGGAAAATGGACAAGCTGGAGAGCTTGTCCCACGTTCGCTCGGAAACGGACAAGCTGGAGGGCTTGTCCTACGTCAACTTCTAGTTCGCGGCGCGGCGGAGCTCGCGGACGATTGCGTCGACGCTGACTTTCTCGTCGATGCGCAGCGCGCGCGTTGGCTGCCACTCGCCGTTCGCTTCGATCGCGTAGCGGAAGATGTTGCCGTCGACGGTGTAGAGCACGATGTGCCCGCCCGCGGTCAGCGCGCGGATCGTGCTGACGGAGTCGAGGTTCTGGTACGGCGTGCGGTTGATCTGGCGGCCGCCCGGCACCCACACGCGCGCGTCGAGGCGCGGCTTGAACGTGACGCGCGACAGCGTTATCGACGCCGGCAGTCCGAACACGATGTCGACTTCTTCGTTCTCGCTCGCGATCGTCAGCGGGCGCGTCGTGACGTCGTCGTTCGTGCCGAGGTTTTCGCAGGCGGCAAAGTCGCCGAGGTCGGTTGCGTACTTGGAGATGAGGTGCGCGCCTTCGAAGGCGAGGAGTTGATACTGCGGGCGATCGCCGTCGAGCCACACGGCGTGCAGCAGCAACACGTTCGTCGATTGCGGACGCGTGACCGCGATCTGCGGCGGACCCGAGCACGACGACTCCGAGCAGACGACGAGATGCGGCGCGGACCAGATGCCTTCCGTGTCGCGCGTGAGCGTGACGATGTCGTCGCCTTCGCGGCCGCGCGTTTGGCGCGACAGCACGATGAGCGTGTTGGTGTGCGCGTCCCACGCGATTCGCGGATCGGAAACGCGCGTGACGGAATCGCGCAGCGGGACATTTTCGACGACGCGCTTTTCGCCGTTCGTCGAGACGAGCTGCAGCGCGTGGCCATCGGCGCTGCGCTGCGCGATCAGGAGCGTTCCGTTCGGCGTGAGGACGGCATCCGATCCGGCCTCGTTCGCTGCCTTGAGCGGCAACGCGAGGAGGAGCGACAGCAGCAGGATCGAACGAAGTCGCATCATCACGCTTTCAGATTCAGGATCGGACAGAGGTCGACGTTGAGCAGCAGGTGCCGCAGGTTCGGGAACTCAGGGTAGTAAGACTCGAGCGCAGCAAAATGCGCCTCGGCATCATCGAAACGCTCGGTGCGCACGGCGATCTCGCCGAGAAGATAGTGGGAGTTGCGGATCAGGCGGTCGTTGTCGGCGAGGGCGAAGCCTCGCTCCCCTGCCGCGCGCGCTTCGTCGAGACGCTCGAGCTGCAGATAGCCGTAGCAGAGATCGAGCTCGAAGTCGGAGCGCGCGGAAAGGTCTTCGATCTGCGGCAGAGCGTCGTTGAGCAATGCGAGGCCGTTTTCGAGGTCGCCAAAATGGATCTTCGCGCCGCCGAGGTTCGCGATGAAGGCGGGAACCCTTTTCGCGAGCTCGATCGCCTGCTCGAAGGACCGGATCGCGTCGCCGAATTGCGATTCGATCATCTGCAGGATGCCGGAGCCGTTGAGCACTTTCGCGCGCGCTTCGTCGTCGCCCATCGCAGCCGCGGCTTCCGCCGCGACGTCGCCGTAGAACAACGCGCGTTTGCGATCCTTGTCGGAGAAGCGCCGCATGAGCGCGTACGCCGCGAGGTACACGTGACGCGGCGAGCGGCGCCGCAACACGATCGCCGGGAGCTCGCGAACTTCTGCTTCCTCGCGCTCTGCAGCGATCAACGCTTCGGCTTTGCCGATCGTGACGAGCTCGCGCTGATCGTCGCTCTCCGCGAGCGCGAGCGCCTCGTCATACGCGACGAGCGCGTCGTCGACGCGGCCCTGCCACATCAAGCCGATCGCTTCCTTGCGCAGACGTTCCGATTCGTGGTCACTCACTGGCGGCGGATTCTATCCCTTCCATTTCAAAATCTCATCGATCGTCGCCTGTGATACCGAGTGATAGCCCGGTCTCGCTTTCGCGTAGATCTTCTTCGCAAACTCCAGGTCTTCCGGATGCGCGGCGAGCTTCGTGTAGATCGGGCGCAGGAATTTGCGGCGTCCCATGCTCGTGAGGAAGCGCTCGATCGCGGGGTATGCGCCTTTGTAGCGCGCGTCGATCGATTTGTTCAGCCACGCCGAGAGCACTTCCGCGTTTCCGCTGTCGCTGAAATGGAAGCGCGCGTCGAGCTCGGCCATGCGCTCCGGCGTGAGGCTCGGCAGCGACTCGATGAAGTGCACCCAGTGATACGACTTCCAGTCGTCCGTCTTCAGCGATGACGCCGCTGTTCCACCGCCATACGCCTTCGCCTGTTCCTCCACTTTCACGAAGCCCTCGGCATGCGGCAACGGCGCGTTCGACGGCAGTCCCGGTCCGTAGAGCCACGCCTTCGCGTTCACCTTTTCCTCGATGCCGGGGAATTGCGCGCGCAAGTATTCGCGGAACTGATCGGTCGTGATCGACTGGAACGCGAAGTGATCGAAGTAGCCGCGGAGGAACTTGTCGAACGCCTCGCGGCCGACGGTGTTCTCGATCAGGCGCAGGAACATCGAGCCCTTCTCGTACGGCACCTGCGTCGCGCCTTCGTCCGGATCGCGTCCCGCCCAGTTGATGTAGAGGGCCGTGTCGCCCGCCGGCAAGCGCGCGAATTCATCTTTGAGATCGGAGTAGCCGAGCGTCCACTGCATCTCCGCGAAATCTTTCCCGTACAACTTCTCGCTGATGCGGCGCTCGATGTACGTCGTCACACCTTCGTTGAGCCAGAAATCGTTCCACGTCGCGTTCGTGACGAGATTGCCCGACCACGAATGCGCGAGCTCGTGGCCGATCAGCGAGACGAGCGAGCGATCGCCCGCGATCATCGTCGGCGTGAGGAACGTGAGGCGCGGATTCTCCATCCCGCCGTACGGGAAGCTCGGCGGCAGTACGAGCATGTCGTAGCGTCCCCACCGATACGGCCCGTACAACTCCGACGCAGTCGCGATCATCTTCGGCGTGTCGACGAATTCGTTCGCGGCTTTGTCGACGACCGGCACTTCCGCGTAGACGCCGCAGTTGTCGGAGAGCGGACGGAACGCGATGTCGCCGACGGAGATCACGAGCAGATACGACGGGATCTTCTGCGGCATCGTGAAGTGATAGACGCCGCTGTCGTTCTTCGTCTGCGGATTCTCCGCGCCCATCAGCGCGAGCAGATCCTTCGGCACGCGAACCGTTGCTTCATAGGTGATGCGCACCATCGGCGTGTCCTGAATCGGGACCCACGTGCGCGCGAGGATCGCCTGCGATTGCGACAGCAGGAACGGATGTTTCTTGCCTGCGGTCTGCGCAGGATCGAGCCATTGCAGCGCGGCGGCTTTCGGACTCGTCGCGTATTCGACCGTCACCGCAGTCGTGTCCGCGTTGATCGGAATCTCGAGCGCCTGGCCGAGGATCGGGTCGGCCTTGGCGAGCTTGAAGTCGGCGTTTGCGCCGCCCGGCTGCAGCGTGACTTTCTTGATCGTGAGATCGCGCGTATCGAGCACGAGCGACTTCGCACCGGCGTGTTTGATGTTCAGCGTCGCGGTGCCGCGGATCTCTTTCTTCGCGAAGTCGACGTCGATGTCGAGGACGAGATGCTCGACGCGCGCTTCGTCGGGATGCGAGTACGAATGCGGATCGCGCGTCGGTGCAGTCGAGGCCGGCGGCTGCGTCGATGACGTCGCGGTCTGCCCCGGCTCCTCCTTCGGCTGACAAGCAAACAACAGCGGAAGAGCGAGCAGAGTCATCAGCTTTTTCATATCACCCTCTGGGTGTGGAGTGCGGCGACCGCAGTCGCCGCTCTTGTACAGGCCCCGCAAAAACTGTCAAAAAGCGGCGACTGCGGTCGCCGCAGTCCAAATCAAAGCACTTTGCGGAAGTAATCGATCGTGCGCTGCAAACCGTCTTCCAGCGGCACTTGCGGCTCCCATTGCAGGAGCTGGCGCGCCTTCGTGATGTCCGGGCGGCGAATTTTCGGATCGTCCTCGGGCAGCGGGCGGAATTCGATCGGCGCTTTCGTGCCGGTCAGCTCTTTGATCTTCTGCGCGAACTGCAGCACCGTCATCTCGGCGGGATTGCCGATGTTCGTCGGCATACTCTCGTCCGACATCAGCAAACGATAGATGCCTTCGACGAGATCGGACACGTAGCAGAACGAGCGCGTCTGCGAGCCGTCGCCGAACACGGTCAGCGGCTCATCGCGCAATGACTGCGAAATGAACGCGGGGACGACGCGGCCGTCGTTGATGCGCATGCGCTCGCCGTATGTATTGAAGATGCGCACGATGCGCGTGTCGACGTTGTGGAAGCGGTGGTACGCCATCGTCATCGCTTCGGCGAAGCGCTTCGCCTCGTCGTACACGCCGCGCGGACCGACCGGGTTCACGTTGCCCCAGTAGTCCTCTTTCTGCGGGTGGATCAACGGATCGCCATAAACCTCGGACGTCGACGCGATGAGGTAGCGCGCGTTCTTCGCCTTCGCGACGCCGAGCGTCATGTGCGTGCCGAGCGAGCCGACCTTCAGCGTCTGGATCGGTTTCTCGAGGTAATCGATCGGGCTCGCGGGCGATGCGAAGTGCAGGACGTAGTCGAGCTTCCCTTCGACGTGGATGTACGTCGTCACGTCGTGCTTGATGAACGAAAACCCGTCGCGTCCGAACAGATGCGCGATGTTCGTCGGGCTGCCGGTGATGAAGTTGTCCATGCAGATGACTTCATGACCGCGGGAAAGGAACAACTCGCAGAGATGCGAGCCGAGGAAGCCGGCCCCACCGGTGATCAGAGCGCGGCCCATCAATTTCCTTTCTTGCGCACGTCTTCGGCGCGGCCTACGGAGAAGTACTGGAAGTGCTCGGCCTTCATGCGCTGCGGATCGTAGACGTTGCGCAGGTCGATGACGACCGGCTGGCGCAGCGCCTTGCGGATGCGCTGCAGATCGAGCGCGCGAAACACGTTCCACTCGGTCGCGATGACGAGCGCGTCGGCGCCTTCGGCGGTGCGATACGCGTCTTCGCAGTACTGCACGTTTTCGAAGATAGCTTTCGCGTTTTCGGTCGCTTGCGGATCGTACGCGTGGATCGTCGCGCCGAGAGCCTGCAAGCCTTTGATGATCGGGATGGTCGGCGAGTCGCGCATGTCGTCGGTCTCGGGCTTGAATGCGAGACCGAGCATGCCGATTGTCTTGCCGCTGACGTCGCCGCCGAGGGCGTCGACGATCTTCGTGACCATGCGCTGCTTGATCTCGTCGTTGACGCGCACGACGGTCTCGATGATGCGGAAGTCGGCGTCATTCCGGCGCGCGATGTCCGCGAGCGCGAGCGTGTCTTTCGGAAAGCACGAGCCGCCGTATCCGGGCCCGGCCTGCAGAAAGCGCCGGCCGATGCGCTCGTCGAGTCCCATGCCGACGGCGACGTCGTTGACGTCCGCGCCGACCTGCTCACAGAGCAGGGCGATCTCGTTGATGAACGTGATCTTCACGGCGAGGAAGCCGTTCGCCGCGTACTTGATCAGCTCCGACGATTCGACGTTCGTGACGACGAACGGAGTCTCGAGCGAGTGCAGCGCCGCGTAGACCTCCTTCATCAGCTCCGCCGACTCGGTATCCGATGCGCCGATGACGACGCGGTCGGGCTTCATGAAGTCTTCGATCGCCGAACCTTCGCGCAGGAACTCGGGATTCGAGACGATCGATGCTTTGTGGCCGTTGTTGTACGACTCGATGATCTTCTCGATGCGGCGGCCGGTGCCGACCGGCACGGTCGATTTCGTGATGACGAGCTTCGGGCCGTTCATGTGCTGCGCGATCGAGTGCGCGACGCTGTCGACGTATTGAAGATCGGCGGAGCCATCGGGCTTCGGCGGCGTTCCGACGGCGATGAAGATGGCGCGCGCGCCGCTGATCGCTTCGACGAGATCGTTCGTGAAGCGAAGGCGGCCTTCGTTGACGTTTTTGCTGACGAGCACATCGAGGCCCGGCTCATAGATCGGGATGACGCCGCGCTTCAAACCCTCGATTTTGTTGATGTCGACGTCGACGCAAACGACGTCGTTTCCGAAGTCGGCGAGACCGGCACCGGTAACAAGACCGACGTAGCCCGCGCCGATAACTGCGATGTCCACCTGGGAGCCTCCGGGGCTGCGGTTATTTGGGCGGCGCGCATCGTAGCATGGAGCTCTGGAGTGCGGCGGGC
>DATKFO010000112.1:0-4875 GCA_035544355.1 Thermoanaerobaculia bacterium | reverse complement strand
AATCCGTCGTTCGCGCTGTTCTTGTACAGATACGGCTGGCGGTTGTACGCGCGCTGATAGAAGTTGTGTCCCAGCTCGTGATGAATGGTCGTGAAGTCCTCGGCCGTTTTCTCGATGCACATCTTCAGGCGCAGGTCGTCGACGTTGTCGACGTCCCACGCGCTGGCGTGGCAGACCACGTCGCGGTCGCGCGGCTGCACGAACATCGAGCGCTCCCAGAACGTCTGCGGCAGTTTCTCGAAGCCGAGGGACATGAAGAAGCGCTCGCCGGTGCGGACCATCGACAGCGGATCGACGTCCTTGCGCGACTCCAGGATCTTCGTCAGATCGAAGCCCGCGTTCGACTTCGGCGGCGCGACGACGTCGTAGATGTTGCCCCACTCCTGCGCCCAGATGTTGCCGAGGAGGTGCGCGGGGATCGGCTTGCCGGGAGGCACGACGGTTTCACCGTATTGCTTCGTGAGGTTCCAGCGCACGTAGCAATGCAGCGAGTCGTAGAGCGGCTTGACCTGGCCCCAGAGGCGATCGACTTCGGTCGCGAACGCATCGGGTTGCATGTCGTACTTCGAGCGCCACATCGCGCCGACGTCGCGGTATCCGAGGTCGCGGGCGCCTTCGTTCATGAGGGAGACGAAGCGCGTGTAGCGGTCGCGCATCGGCGGCGAGACCTGATCGTGCCAGCCGCGCCACACTTCGAGTTGTTTGTTCGGATCGCGGCTCGTGCGCAGCACGTTCGAGACTTCGTTGATGTCGTAGCAGGCGTCGCCCGATTTCCCCGGCGGACAATATTTGCCCGCGCCGTATTCGCCTTCGAGCTCCGCTGCGATGCGCGCCATCTCCGCGGTCTTCGCGGGATCGGCGGGACCGGGCGAGACGAGCGCGAGCTTGATGAGATCGAGCTTGCGCCGCACGTCGTACGACAGCTCGAGCTTGTCGAAGCGCGCCGCTTCTTTCGCGAGCTCGACGCCGGCCGCGATCTGCCGCTCGCTTTCTTTCGCGGAGATCTGCTGCGTGTCGTACGTGATGAAATTCGCCGCGACCCATGCGGCGCGCTGCTGATCTTTGTTGATCGCACCGAGTCGCGCCTCGGCATCGTTCACGAAGCGGATTGCTTCCTCGGCAGTGGGACCGGTCACGGGTTTGCTTTCGGCAGTCGCTTGCATGGATTCAGTCGGCATTGACGCGGGCGAAGCGGTCTGAGCGGAAGTGCATGCATTCAGCGCGATCAAGGCGAGCGCGGTGCACAGGAAACGAACGTGCATCAATCCTCCAGGCGAGTTGCAGAGTTGCAGAGTGACAGAGTTGCAGAGAGCAGCCACTCTGCAACTCTGCAACCATGCCACTCTGCAACTCGCGGGCGGGAGTATAGGCCAACGCTCTCGAGCGGGAATCCGTACATGCGGAGGTGAGTGTTACCATCCGCGAACCTTGGCGACTCCTCAGTCGTCGAAACGCAAGACCTACTCTTCGAGGAGACCGATGAAGCCCGAATCCCAACCATTTCGTATGAAGTACGTCGTCTGCGCAGTCGTTTTTCTCGCTGCACTTCCTGTCGTGGCCGCTCCGAAGCGCCGCGCCATCGAGCCGCTCGGCGAAGCGACGCTCTCCGGAGTCGTGACGGATCAGACCACTGGCGGCGTCGTGGTCGCGGCCGACGTCGTGAATGGCGTGCACGCCACGCAGACCGACGGGCAGGGAAAATTCACGCTCAAGGTCCCGGCGGGACGTCCGACGCCGGTCGTCGTGAGCCGCAGCGGATATGAAACGTCGACGACCAACGTCACCGCATCAGGCACGCAGAACGTTGCGATCCAACTGAAGGGCAAGCCGACGGTGTCGCTCAAGACCTCGACGAACACGACCGTGCAGCTCGATTTCGAGAGCGCGCAGTTCGCGTACACCGTGCCGTTCAGCGGCTACGTGAAAACGGACGAAGGCAACTTCTGCGCGAGCGACGGCAGCGAGTTCAAGCCGCACAAGAGCACCATCGCGAAGATCAGCGGTCCCGCGACGAATGCGACGAGCGCGACGTGCTGCAAGCTCGGTCCGGTGAAGACCGTGAGCGTGCAACTGAAATCGGGAACGACGGTGCAGTCGAATTTCGTCGACAGCTGTTTCGGCTTCGACGTCGTCTTCCTCGGCCGCAATCACACGACCGGACAGTTCGAGTTCTTCAACTTCACCAACATCGCGGAAATCGTCTTTCCGTAGTTCCGCGCGATAGACTTCGCGCGTGGCCAGCATCGAGCTTCTCGCACCTCGCACCGACATCGACGCCATCTTCGACGCGCAGCAGCGCAACCGCGTGAAGGTCGCGTCGGCGTCGGTGGCCGAGCGCAAGAAGAAACTTCGCAAGCTGCACGACACGATCCTCGCGCATCGCGCCGACATTCACGCGGCGATGTGGGCCGACTATCGCAAGCCCGCGGCGGAGGTCGATCTCTCCGAGATTTATCCGGCGGTGGGCGAGGCGCGTCACGCGATCCGGCATCTGCGCGGATGGATGAAACCGAAGCGGGTGCGCGGACGCCTCGCGCTGATGGGCGCGGTGTCGCGCATCGCGTACGAGCCGAAAGGCGTCGTGCTCATCGTCTCGCCGTGGAACTTCCCGTTCAACCTCACGCTCGGCCCGCTCATGTCCGCGATCGCTGCCGGCAATTGCGCGATGCTCAAGCCGTCGGAGCTCACGCCGCATTCGACGACATGCATGAAGCGCATCCTCGCCGAAGTCTTCGAAGAGGATGAAGTCGCGATCATCGAAGGCGATGCGTCGGTGGCCGAGGCGCTGCTGCGAAAAAAATTCGATCACATCTTCTTCACCGGCAGCCCCGCCGTCGGCCGCATCGTGATGAAAGCGGCGGCGGAACATCTGACGTCGGTGACGCTCGAGCTCGGCGGCAAATCGCCAGTGATCGTTGATCGCACCGCCGACCTCGACGAAGCGGCGAAGAAAATCGCGTGGGGAAAGTTTTTCAACAGCGGACAGATCTGCATCGCGCCCGACTACCTGCTCGTCGACGAAAGCATCGCGCCGAAATTTCTCGACAAACTGCGTGCATCGATCGACAAACTCGGCGACGAATCGCGCGGCTTGATCGTGAATGAGCGTCACGCTGCGCGTGTCAAACGCTTACTCGACGCGGCCGTGCAGCAAGGTGCGCACGTCGAAACCGGCGGCACGTTGCACGAGCGCGCGTTCGCGCCAACCGTGTTGACGAACGTGTCCGCGGACGCATCGGTGATGCAGGACGAGATCTTCGGCCCGATCCTGCCGCTGATGACGTACCGCTCCCTCGACGACGCGATCCGTTTCGTCGACGAACGCGAAAAACCGCTCGTGCTGTACGTGTTCAGCCGCGATCGCAGCGTCGTGCGCGATGTGCTCGCACGCACGCGCGCCGGCGGTACCGCAGTGAACGACACGCTCGTGCACTTCTACCAACTCGAGCTGCCGTTCGGCGGCGTCGGCCACAGCGGCATCGGCAAAGGCCACGGCCGCTTCGGCTTCGAAGCCTTCTCGAACGCCCGCGGCGTCTTCGACTCCCGCTTCAAATTCAGCTCGATCCAGCTGCTCTACCCGCCCTACGTCGGGAAGCTCAAGCAGAAGCTGATCGACTTCACGGTGCGGTGGCTGTGATCCAGCGCGCGACGGCCCACGAGAAATCCGGGAAGATCAAATCATCGAGGTCGAGCCGGAGCTCGATGCATAAGTCAGGCAAATCCCTGCGAAATGCCGAGTACCGCCGATAGATCTCCGCGCCACTTGGAATCGTCGTTCGTCCCGATGTGGCTCGCAACCAGTCGCGGAGATGCTTGACGGCGGTGAGCGGATCGTTGTCGTGATGGGCGATGTCCTGACCCGCGATGTCCGAGATGGACTTCTGAAATCGATACTTGCTCGCGTCGAAGATCAGAAACGATTTGCCGGCGTGGCGCCTGCTGAAGGACTTGCAGCCGATGTCGATCCCAAGCTCGAGCGGCATGTTGAAGCGTGGCAAGGCACTTACGGAATCGAGCTCGGTGCGCGAAAGATCGTGGATGGAGAATCGTGAATCGCCGATCAGCGCGACGATTTTCTGCAAACGGATTTCGCTGGAGTCGATCCGCTCGCGCGCGCACTTCGGCAAGAATCCGGCATCGTGAATCGCAAAGACGATCGCTTCGAAAATCGGAGTGTAGTCATCGTCGAACGGACAGTTGATGAAAACGTTCCGCTCGTAATCTGGCGACCGCATTCGGCGCTACTTTCTCGAACGCTCCGCTTTTTCGCGCGCTTTTCTGTCTGCGATGACTTTCAATACAGCCCGTTCGATCTCTTCTTTGGGAATGCTGGTCGGCTCCGTCGGGAACAGCACCACCCGCCTCGGCTTCTTCACCTTTTTCTTCGCGCTCATGCCTTTCATGGTACCTCGGACCTCCCGGTCACAAAACCGCAAACCGCGCAATCAACTGGCCCCGCGTGTGTTATCACGCCGCAGCAGTTCGAGAAGGGAACACACACGCATGAAAAAATTCGCATTCATCCTCGCGCTGGTCGCGGTTGCGACGAGCGCGCTCGCACAGGACAAGCTCACGCGCCTGCTGCGGCAGCCGGACATCGCCGGCGACAAGATCGCGTTCGTCTACGCGGGCGACATCTGGATCGTCGACGCGAAAGGCGGCGACGCGCGGCGACTCACGTCCGATGACGGCGTCGAGTACTTCCCGAAATTCTCGCCGGACGGCAAGCGCATCGCGTTCTGCGGCGAGTACAGCGGCTCGCGGCAGGTTTTCGTCATCGACGCCGACGGTGGCACGCCGAAGCAGCTCACGTTCTACAACGACGTCGGTGCGCTCCCGCCGCGTGGCGGCATCGACAACCGCATCCTCGACTGG
>DATKFO010000111.1:0-7576 GCA_035544355.1 Thermoanaerobaculia bacterium | reverse complement strand
AGTGTTTCGAGAAATGGGAAGAGTTGGATTGCGGAGACGCCGATGGCAACGAGGGCTGTCGTTACCCGTTGCCCGATGCCCGTTGCCCGCGGTGTGACGATCACGTACAGCAGTGCTGCGATTGCTGCGATGAATGGCTCTCCTGCGAGGAACGCCATCGCGAGCACGGCTCCCCCGCGTAAATGCGCGCGTTCTTTCGCGCACCAGAGTGCGAGTGGCAACCATGCGAGCGACGCGAGGTTATTCGAGACGTCGAGCAGCGACAGCGTCGGACCGCTGAACATCAGCGCGACGGCGCCGACCATCGCCGCGCCCGGCGCGACGCTGCGCGAGAACAGCAGGTACGCGCTCCATCCGAGGAGCACGACGTGGAAGAGCAGGTAGAGAACGTAGGCGGTATCGAACGGCAGCGCGAGAAACATCCACGTCGGCGGATAGAAAATCCCCGTCTGCGGATTCGCGAGCCACGCTTCACCCGACGCGTTGTACGGATTCCAGAGCGGGAGATTTCCGGCGCGCAACTGCATCGCCGTGAACCAGCGCAGCGGCTGGAAGTAATCGAGGTGATCGCGGAACGTGAAGACTTCGCGGCGAATGAGAGGCGCGGCGAAGAGCGCGGTCGCGAGAAGCGGGAGCAGGGCAAGCGCGAAGCGGTGGCGCCGGAAGCGTTGGCCGGAATCCAACTCCGCGCTCATCGCTTCTCGCAGAAATCGCGCACGATGCCGCGCATCAATCCCACGCCCTCGGCGAAGAAGCGCGCGCGAATGCGCTCGTCGACGCCGTGCACGGTTCCGGCGTCGTAGTAGTTCACTTTGAACGGCGCGATGCCGTACGCCGTGATGCCGCGCGCGCGGAACCAGCGGCTGTCGGTCGTGCCGAGGCCAACGACGGGTGCGACGGTGGATCCCGGCTCGTCGTTGCGCATCGCCTTCGCGACGACGCGAAAGAGATCCGTGTCGGACGGACTCTCGGGCACGACTTCACCCGCGAGCAGCACCTCGACACTCGCTTGCTTCCCAGCCGCCGTGCGAATGCGCGCGAGCATCGCGTCGGGCGCGGTGTCGGGCAGCAAGCGAATGTCGACGTCCGCACTCGCGTGCGCGGGAATGACGTTCGTCGAGCCGCCGCCGTTCAGTTGCGTGATCGTGATCGTGTCGCGCATCTGGTTGCGATAGCCCGCCGGCAATTCACGCTCGAGCGTTTTGATGTCGAGCGGCTCGCGCACGTTCTTGAGCATCGCACCGCGCGGATCGGTCCGCACGCGAGCCGCTTCCGCGTAACAACGTGCGACAACCGGCGTGAGGCGATACGGCGTCTCGATCGATTCGATCTCGGCGAGCACGCGCACGAGGCGCTCGAGCGTGCCGCCGCCATCGGGTGGCGACGCGGCGTGTCCACCTTCGCCGTCGACGCGAATGCGCAGCCACAGCGGAACTTTCTGCTGGATCTCGATGCCCCAGAAACGCACGGCATCGATGACGGTCTCGTTCGAGCCGCCTTCGTTGAGCACGTAACCGACGTTCGCGAAAAGCTCGGGATGATTCGCGAGCAAATCGCGACAGCCGTTCAAGCCGCCGCGCTCTTCGTCGGTGACCGCGAGCAGCACGACGTCGCGCGTGAGCTTCGCGTTGCGGCGCTTGAGATCGACGAGCGCCATCAGCTGCGCGACGCCGAGGGACTTGATGTCGAGTGCGCCGCGTCCCCAGATGTAGCCGCCCGAGCGCGCACCCGCGAACGGCGGCTTCGTCCACTCGGACACATTCGCCGGCACGACGTCAATGTGATGCATCAGCAGCAGCGCTTTCTCGTTCGTGCCGGATCGCAAGCGCGCGTACAGCGATTGCCGATTCGGATCGGCGCCGACGAGCTGCGACTCGATGCCGTTCTTCGCGAGAAATGCCTGCAGATATTTCGCGCCGCTCGTCTCGTTGCCGGGCGGATTCGACGTGTCGATGCGGAGGTAGTTGACGAGGAGGTCTTCCGCTTCGCGCTCGACCGGATCGCGCTCGACGGTCTCGGCGTTGGTGCAGCGCAGCAAAGCGACGAGCAGGATCGCGATGAGAGCCGCACTGCGTGGCACAGACACTCTTGTCTGTGCGCTCCGGGAGCACAGACAAGAGTGTCTGTGCCACATCACTTATGCGTTCCCGGCGACCGGCTGCGGAATCGTGAGCTGCACGGCCGGCTCTTCTTCCGGCGTCGCGCGGTACAACTCGTAGCACGCGCGGCAGCGCGCTTCGTACGACGAGTCGCCGACTTCCACCTGCGTGTTGCCACCCGCGACGCGCTGCGAGTAATGCGCGGCCGCGCGGCATCGCACGCACACCGCATGCATCTTCGCCACTTCCTCGGCCACCGCGAGCAGAGCAGGCATCGGACCGAACGGACGGCGCATGTAATCCTGATCGAGTCCCGCCGCGATCACGCGGATGCCGGCGTCCGCGAGCTGCATGCAGACGTCGACGACGCCCGCGTCGAAGAATTGCACTTCGTCGATGCCGACGACCTGCACGCCGATCTCGACGCGCGAGAGCAGCTCGCTGCTCGTCGCGACCGCGAGCGCTTTCAGGCGCCGCTCGTCGCGCGAGACGACTTCGTCCGTCGCGAAGCGATCATCGATGATCGGCTTGAACACCTGCACGCGCTGCCGCGCGATGTGCGCGCGCCGCATGCGGCGAATCAACTCCTCCGATTTTCCGGAAAACATCCCTCCGGCAATGATCTCGATCCAGCCGCCGCGGTGTCCGTCCAATGTGGTGGGCTCCTTGATTTCAGTTAGCGCCAGTTTATCTCAGCGAGCTTCGCCACTCCCTCCCGAATCTTCTCGTCGCTTTCCTTCGCGAACGTCAGGCGCATCGTGTTCCGGCCGCTGCCGTCGACGAAGAACGGCGCACCGGGGATGTACGCGACTCCGCGCCGCACGGCTTCTTCGATGTGCGCGCTCGTATCGACGTCGTCGCTCATCGTGATGAACGTGAAGAGGCCGCCGTCGGCGGACGTCCATTTCGCGCGTCCGCTGAAGTGGCGGCCGAGCTCTTCCATCATCACGTTGCGTTTGCCGCGATAGAACGCGCGCACTTTTTCGATCTGCGACGGCAGCGCGCCGCTCGCGCAGAATTCGTCGACGATCGATTGATCGAGCATGCCGGAGCAGAGATCCGCGGCCTGCTTCGCGATCTCGAGCGTGGCGAGCAGCGCGCGCGGCGCGAGGATCCAGCCGCAGCGCAAACCGGGCGCGAGGATTTTCGAGAACGTGCCGAGGTAGATCACGCGGTCGTCTCGCGACCGGATGGGTGTCGTGTCGGCGTCGTCGACGTAGACGAGCTCTCCGTACGGATCGTCTTCGATGATGAGGAAATCGAATTCGCGCGCGATCGCAACTACGGCATCGCGGCGCGCCTGCGTCATCAGGCGTCCGGACGGATTCTGAAAATTCGGGATCGTGTAGAGCAGCTTCACGCGTCCGCGCAATCGAGCGGCAACTTCACGCAGCGATTCGGGAACGACGCCTTCGTCGTCCTGCGCGACGCCCGCGAGCTCCGCGCTGCGTCCGAAGAACGAGCCCGAGCCGCCGATGTACGTCGGCAGCTCGACGAGCACGACGTCGCCGGGATCGAGCAGCGTGTGCGCGAGCAGATCGAGCGCCTGCTGCGAGCCGGTCGTGGTGATCACGTCGTCGGCGGTGCAATCGATCCCGCGTCCGCGGCAAATCTTCGCGATCGCTTCGCAGAGCCGCGCGATGCCGCGCGTCGGTCCGTACTGCAACGCGACCGCGCGCTTCTCGCGAATCAAACGCTCCGCAATGACCGCAATTGCTTCCGCCGGAAACGTCTCGGGATTCGGGACGCCGCCCGCGAACGAGATGATGCTCGGATCGTTGATCAGCTTCGCGAACGCGCGGATCGCGGAGGGACGAAGATTGCGCGCGTCGCGTGAGAGGAACCGTTCGCCGTTGGCCGTTGGCCGTTCGCCGGAGCTGGAGCTCATGCCTCGCCTCCCCGGCCAACGGCGATCGGCAATCGGCCAACGGGCTCCGGCGACAGTGCGGCGAACGATGCAAGCAGCCATCCGGCGATCGCGGACGAAAACGCGGTGCTGAGCACCCAGAGCACGATGCGGAACGGCATGAACGCCAGCATCAGCGATCCCGACTTGCTGATCGTGCTGCCCATCTGCAGCGCGCCGGAGAAACCGCCGAAGACCGTGCTGCCGGCGATCGAGATCGCCATCAGCGCGAGCGTCACGATCACGTGGCGCAGCATGTCCGCTTTCACTTCGAGCCACGAGACGCGAATCGCGTCGCGCGCGTTGCAATCGCGCGCCATCGCCACGACGATCGACTTCTGCGTCCAGACGCTCGCGACGATCGCGAGCGGAACGCAAATCAACACCAGCGCGAGGAGGCCAAAGCAGCCGGTGCACGCGAGCGCGCCTTCGTTGTCGCGATACGCGAACATCGCTCCACCGAGCGGCATCAGAGGAAGGAGCAGGACGATGCCGACGACGCCCCAGATGAGGTTGTAGATCCAGAACACCGTCCAGCCGCCGTCGCGCGCCGCGTCCCACCAACGCACGAACGTGTACGTGCGATAGCGATCGCGAGCGCCTGCGATCGCGGGACCGGCTGCGCGCTCGCCGTCGATGTAGATGCGCGCGCATCCCGCTTCGACGAACGAGTGCACGACCAGCACGACGGTGAGGACGACGCAGCTGATCGCGAACGCGTAGAAGAGGATCAGCCACTTCGTCGCAAGCAGTTGAATGACCGCAGCGGCGAGCGTTTCGGGATCGCTGACGGTCGTGACGCCGAGGCTGACGAAGATCGGGACGATCGAAATGATGACGACCGCGATGGCGATGGCGGCGAGCACGAGAGCTTCGATGAGGCGGATCGCGATCACCGGCCAATTCGCGAGCGTGTTGTCGAGACCGCGGCGGAGGACGTCGGTGATGGACAGCTTCACAGCTTGTTCCGGCGATAGTCGCTCGTGTCGGCGAACTCGACGCGGTCCGCCATTTCATAGAGCCGGCTGCGCAGGCGCTGTCCGATCCGCAGCGTGAGCGATTCTTCCTTCGCGTCATTCGTCGTGTCGGCGTAATTCGTGGTGAAGATCGTCGTGCGCTCTTCGTTGTAGCGCGTGTTGATGACGTAGTAGAGGATGTCCGAGACCCACTGCGTCGGCTTCTGCGATCCGAGCTCGTCGAGCACGAGGAGATCGGCTTCGAGCAGCGGATTCATGAGCTGCGATTTTGTCGGCACCTGATCCGAGTCGAACGACGCCTGGATCGAGAGGATCAGATCCTGAAAATTCGAGAACAGCAGGCGTCCAGGCTTTCCGCTTTGGATGATCTCCACCAGCGCGGCAACCGCGAGGTGTGTCTTCCCGACGCCGCAGCCGCCCATGAACAGCAGTCCGCGCCCTTCATCCGTGCCCGGCCAGAGATCGATGAAGCGCTGCACGCGCGTTTTCGCGTTGCGCAACGCGGTCGTGCGCTCCTTGAACGTGTCGAGCGTGCAATGCTCGTAGCGTTTCGGAATCGTCGCCGCGAGCATGCGCTGTTGCCGGCGCAGATCGTCATGACACGTGCACGCTTCGACGCGGAGGGAATCGCCGCCGAGTGGGATCCATCCGGTGCCGTTGCAGCGTGCGCAGACCTGCGGTTCCGTGGCGGTGGCGGGCATCGGTTTGAAGTATACCGTTGCCCTGCTTCCTGATCAGAGAGGGCGCCGGAACGCCATCGCGTTCGTGAGCATGAACGCGCCTTTCGGTGGCGCGGGATACTCGATCTCGCGCAGCCGCAACTTGATCGCGTGATCATCGCCCGACGCGAGCTGGATGTGCCGCTTCGTCGCCGGACGGAATCCGATGAAATCCGTCGTGAGGACGTAATCCTCCGCGATCGGCAGCTCGGACGCGGTGAAGCGCCCGTACCAATCCGTGACGACCTTGCGCGAGATCTCGAGATCCGCACTCGTGATCGTGACCGTCACGCCCGGCAGCGGATACTCCCCATCCGTGACCACGCCACGAATCGTGGCGCGGAACACGGACTCCGCACGCGCGGAGGTGGCAACGAGCGCAGCGAGGAGGATGAGCTTCTTCACGAAGACGATCGTACCCGCGTCCCGTTCGCAGCGGACGCGGTGCGACTCGGCAATTCACGTGATTGTGACTTTTGGAGTGCGGCGGCCATGCCGCCGCTTTGGGTCACATTCTGGGTCACGCGGTCGCGCGGTGAGTCAACCTCGCGACCCAAAGCGGCGGCGCGGCCGCCGCACTCCATATGACTTCAGTGGATTCCAGTTTGGACTGGGGGATCGCAATCGCACATCGATCTCTCCGTGCGTTCCATCGAGAATCCCGCCGAATTTCCGTTGACTTCCCGCGCCACTCCGTAACCGCGCAACCCCCAATCCGCCGCCCGCAACCCGCTATACTCCCCGCCGCACGCCCATGTCCCAGGCACTTGTGTCTTATCTGACGCAGCGCACGGATGCGTCGACGTTTCTGCTCCCCGGCGATCTGCCTCGGACGATCTCGGAGCTTTTTCCGAAAACGGAATTGCTCCTCCCCCAGCCCTACAAAATCTTCCCCGCCGACGAAACGCAAGCCCCGACCCTCGGGTTCCCCGTCGCCGACGTCCCGGTCCTCAAAGATCTCGAGATGCGCTTCGACCGCTGGCTCGCGGAAGAAGTGGTCTGGCAGATCACGCGCGAAGCGAACGCGAAAGACAAAACGCAGCTCGCGTTCAATCTCTATCTCGGCCAGCTCATGAAGGTCGCCGAGAACGCGCTGATGTCGAACCTCCTCAACGACTATCACGCGGTCTTCTGGCTCGCGCACTCCGCCGATCTCGCGCGCCACTTCACCGCACTGCCGCGGCGCATCAGTGCCGTCGACACACAAGCCGGCCGCAATCAGGGCGACACGCTGAAATACCGAATCCTCGCGCGCTGGGTCGGCGAGACGCGCGAGCTGATGACGCAGCTCACGACGAAAGCCGCAACGCTGCTCGACGGCGAAGAGCAACGCGGCCTGCAATTCTTCCGACTGCTGCAGGACGACGTTCTCATCTTCAGCGAGGAGTTCATCGGGCCCGATCTGCGCGAGCTGCGGTCGTTTCTGCACGGCTACCTGCGCCGCGATTTCCAGGCGTTCCGTGACACGTACGAGCGCATGCGCGCGACCGCCGCTGATCTCCTGCAACGCGACCGAACATTTCGGGCTTCTGTTGCGCTGTTCGGCGTGAATCCCGATCAGGGGATGACACTCGCGCTGCTGCTCGATGGGCGATTCCAGGCGTTCCTCTTCGAAAACCCGGCGATGCAAAACGCGATGAGCCGTGAAGATCGCGAGCAGTTCCAGCTCATCGCGCGGCGTGTGCGCGAGTTCGCGGTGCTCAATCAACTGCGTCGCGGCATCGTCTGGATGTCGACCACGCCCGACGGCCAGGTCGTCGCCGCCGATCGCCGCAGCGGCAACATCTATTCGCGATCGACGCGGCCGATGGATTTCGGACGCCCCGGCGTCGTCGATCCGATGGTGCATCGCTTCGGCCTCATCTACGACATCTC
>DATKFO010000110.1:0-20762 GCA_035544355.1 Thermoanaerobaculia bacterium | reverse complement strand
CGTCTGCGAGAGATACCAGCCATGGTGCAATGGATTACGCGGCGGAGACCGCAGATCGAGGCACCTCACCCCGCCTGCGACCACCGTCTCCCCGCGAGCGGCGAGAAGGTGTCCATCAGCTCCGCAACCCCCATCGGCTCCGCGAAGTGGAAACCTTGCATGAGGGTGATACCGAATCCGCGCAGCGCCTCCACCGTTTCCGCCGATGTCACGCCTTCCGCCACCACCTCCGCGCCGAAGCGCGACGCGAGTTGGGCGACGGCGGCGATCACGGCCTGGCGCTTGCCGTCGGTTTCGCAGCCTTCGACGAAGTAGCGGTCGAGTTTGAGGTAGTCGGGGCAGACGTCGACGAGCATTTTGAAATTCGATTGGCCGAGGCCTATGTCGTCGAGGGCGACTTTCACTCCGTCGTTGCGGAGGGTGTCGAGTGCGGAGAGGAATCCTTCGTTGTCCCAGGGCGGTGCGTGCTCGACGATCTCGATCGTGAGGCGCGTCGGCGCGATCGAATGTTTCGCCGCGGTCGCGCGGAAGAATTGCAGGAAGCCGTGGTTGCGGCCGAGGGTCGAGGCGTGGACGTTGATGTTGAGCAAAATATCGGGAGGGAGTGATGCGGCTTCTTCGAGCGCGGCGCTGATGCACGCGCGATCGACGAGCGGCTCTTCGCGCTTCAACCGTACGTAATCGAACAGGACCTTCGCCGATTCGAGATTCGTTCCCTTCGGTCCGCGCGAGAGGCATTCGACTCCGTGCATCTCGACGGAATCACTGCCGACGCGAAACACGGGTTGAAACAGCGGCGTGATGCCGCCGGGCCGCAGCAGGGTCTCCAACGCGGAATGCTCGCTCATCGTTGCTCGAGCAGCGTCGAGGCGACGCGTGCGATCTCCATCATCGCTTTCGGTTTGTGCAGAAACGCATCGGCGCCGCGGTTGTATGACTCGCGCTCGATCTCCGGCGTACCGAACGCGCTGAGCAGAATCACGCGCGTGTTCGCGCAGCGCTGATGCACGTCGGAGACGATCTGCAATCCCTCGACGCCGCCGATGCCGGTCAGGCGCAGGTCGGCGATGACGAGGTCGTACGGATAGTTCGCGAGCAGCGCCTGCGCTTCTTCGAGCTCGTGTGCCGCGTCGACGGAGTAGCCCATGCCCTCGAAATACTTTCGCATCGCGAGCACGATCAGCTCTTCGTCATCGACGATCAGAATGCGCGTCATTGCACTGGCCGGTACAGTGGCAAACATACGGTTAGACATGCGCCGCCCTCCAAAGCGTTCTCTGCGGTTACGGTGCCACCGTGCTCTTCGACGATGCGCTGCACGATCGACAATCCCAGTCCCGTGCCTCCGCGGCGTCGCGTGAAGAACGGCTCGAATACGCGCGGCAGATCGGTGGTGGCGAAGCCTTTGCCGCGATCGCGCACGACGCATTCCGCGTGATCGCCGGCAACGCGCGCGGCGACCTCAATGCGCGATCGCGGCGGCGAATGCTGGATCGCATTCGTGATCATGTTCTCGAACGCGAGCGCGAGGCGGCGCGCATCCATGAGGATCGTCATTCCCGGCTCGATCGCGGGATCGACGTCGATGGTTTGATCGTGCGCGAGCGCGCGGCACGTCTGGATCGCCTCCGTCAGCACCTCGCCGGTGTCGCCTGGGCGCAGATCGAGCGTCCACGTTTTTCCGTATGCGAGCAGGTTCTCCATCAGATGGTTCATGCGGTCGAGCCACGTGCGGATTGCGGCCATCAGCTCTTCGGTCTCGACGTCGTCGGGCAGCGCGCTCTCGAGCGCGTCGAGCGTGACGCTGATGCCGAACAGCGGATTGCGTACCTCGTGCGCGACGCCGGCGACGAGCTCGCCGAGGGCGGAGAGCTGCTCGCCGCGGCGCACCGATTCCTGCAACTGCACGAGCATCGTCGTGTCGCGCAGAACGACGATCGCGCGATCCTCCTCGGCGATGGGACCTGCATACCAGCTCGCGCTGATGTCCCACATGCGCCGCGGATCGGGTTCCGTCGATTGCGCGGTGCACGGCACGCGGGAATCGCGCACGGCGATGATCAACTCGTTGACGGTCTTCCACGGCTCGCGATCGGCGAACGTGCTGACGGTGCGGCCGAGGATGTCGAAGAACGTGCCGCCGATCATGTCGCGTGCTGCGCGATTGAGGCGCGTGACGATCGATTCGGCATCGACGATGACGATCGGCAATTCGATCGAGTCGAACGTGCGCGTCCACTCGATGCCTTTGCGCTCGATGATTTTTTGCAATGCGCGCTGCAGATCCTCGCCGCGGCGGCGCTCGATGAGCGAGCCGAGACAATTCGCGGCGCGGAGCAGCGCACGCTTGCGCGCTTCACTGACGGGACGCACTGCACGCGTGAACAGCTCGAGCACGCCGACGATGCGGTCGGCGTCGCGCAGCGGAACGGCTGCTGCGCCGTGCAATCCGGTGCGCGACGCGGCGAGCGCGCGCACGACGCCGGTCTCGTCGAGCAGATCGGGGACCCAGAGCGCGTCGTTGTCGCGCCACGCGCGGCCGGGCAATCCGTGTCCGCGCGCGAACGTGAGCTCGAAGATGCGCTCGCGAAATGCATCGATCTCGAAGCGCGACCACATCGTCGACGGCACGAGCGCGTCGCGCGCGGTGTCGACGAGCCACACGATCGCGCAATCCCAGCCGTCGGTCTCGCCGAGAAACTCGAGCACTTCGTTCAGCGCTTCGGTGAGCGGCTTGCCGGAATCGAACACGCGCGTGAGTGCGAGCTCGAAGAGATCTTCGCGCTCGCGGCGGCTGACGTCGGTCGCATCGCGCAGCGTGAACGCCGCGCTGGTGACGCTGCCGCCGTCGATGACCGGCGTGCCGATGATCGAGAAGTAGCGCTGCACGCCGTCGATCGCGATCCACGTGTCGGCCGCGACGTTGCGACCGCCGAGCGTGCGGCGCACGAGATCGCGCCAGAAACCATTCGGATCGAAGCTCGCGCCCACGCGCGCGACGATGCCGAGTCCTTTTTCGCAGAAGCGCGCGAACGATTCGTTGAAATGCGTGAGCGTGAGATCGCGGTCGACGACCCAAAGCGCGTCCTGCGTGCTTCGAAAAACGGCTTCGAGCAGGGGGTCGGTCGCGACCGTAATGGGCATCGCGAACTCGACTATTCAAAAATTGTGCAGGATGGATGGAAGGGCGTGATCGAGATCACAGGTAGGACAGGCTTCAGCCTGTCCCGCTTCATCGACACACAATCATGGACAGGCTGAAGCCTGTCCTACATCGTTGATACCCAGGCCTCCGCACTCCAAAATTCGGGTAGGGAAATTCTCACCTCGATCACTCCTCATTGAGAAGCGAACAAACGGAGCGCGTACGGATCGCCGTTGGAGTGCGCGTCGCGAATCTCGCGGAGCCAGCGCCGGCGGCGGAAGTAGTCGTGGATCCAAAGCGACGCGATGCGGATCGGATGGTCTCGCGCGATGCGCGCGAGGGAGCGGCCGACGCGGCGCAGCACGTCGTCGAAGAAGGGATCGAACAGAAAAAAGAGGTTGCCGTCATCGAATCGCGACGAGAGCACGTTGCCCTGATGCAGCTCGAGGTTGTCGAGCCCGAGCCGCGCTTTCGCGCGCATCGCGGGACGCAGGCGCTGCGGCACGAGCTCGATCCCGCGAAACCGCGCGCCGCTGACGAGCGCGCCCCACAACACGACGCGGCCGTAGCCGCATCCGAGGTCGTAGAGCACGTCGCCGCGGCGCGGAGCGAGACGATGCAGCGCTTCGCGCACGGTCTCGTACGGCGTCCCGTCGTAGCGATCGATGAGTCCCGGCCCGTGCTCGACGATCAATTCGATCGGATCGATTTTCGATTCACGCGAACGGATGCCGAGGAGCGCGTCGATCTCTTCGTCGTCGATCGGACGCGACGAACGATGCAGCGCGCGCACGTGCGCGCGAACCTTTTCCGGAGTAGTCCTCATTGCGTGCGATCCACGCTCGCAAGATAAACGAAAGGAGAAAGAACCTATGTCTGTGACTCCCTACGGCACTGCAATCAACGATGCGATCACCCGCGGCGACTCGGGCCGGCTGCAGAAACTCGTCGATCAGGCGAAGCTGCTGCACGAAAAACAGGGCGGCGATCTGGGCAAAGCGATCAAGGCGGGAGAAGCCGCGCTGAAGAAGTACTCGAAGGCGAAGGGGAAGAAGTAGCTTCGCAGTTGGCAGTGGGCAGTAGGCAGTGAGCAGAGGTTCGTGGTTCCTCTGCCCACTGCTCACTGCCCACTGCCCACCAGGAAATGCCCCACCGCTACGAAACCGACGCCGACTACGCGGCGAGCCATCCGGTCCATGTCGTCTGGGAGGTGACGCTTGCGTGCAATTTGAAGTGCTCGCATTGCGGGTCGCGTGCGGGGAAGCGTCGTCCGGATGAACTGTCGACGGACGAGGCGCTCGAGGTCGTCGATCAGCTTGCGCGCATGGGTGCGCGTGAGATCACGCTGATCGGCGGCGAGGCGTATCTGCGGCGCGACTGGATCGAGATCATTCGCGCGATCTCTGAGCACGGGATGCATCCGAGTCTGCAAACGGGCGGGCTCGCGCTGTCGGAGGAGCGCATTCGCAAAGCGAAGGAAGCCGGTCTGCGCTCGTGCGGGATTTCGATCGACGGGCTCGCCGAGTATCACGATCGCGTGCGCGGCGTGAAAGGCTCCTACGCGCACGCGCTCCAAGCCCTCGGCCATCTGCGTCGCGCAGAAATCCCGTTCAGCGTGAACACGCAAATCACCGCGGAAGTGATGCCGCAACTGCGTCCGCTGCTGCACATCATCGCGGCGGAAGGCGTTCGCAATTGGCAGATTCAGCTCACCGTCGCGATGGGCAATGCGGCCGATCATCCCGAGCTGATCCTGCAACCGCATCGCTACCTCGACTTCATGCCGGAATTCGCCGAGCTGTTCGAAGAAGCGGTCACGCTCGGCGTGCTCATTCAGCCCGGCAACAACATCGGCTATTTCGGTCCGCACGAGCATCGCTGGCGGCAAGCCGAAGAATCGCGACACTGGCAGGGCTGCGCCGCTGGTCACACCGTCCTCGGCATCGAAGCCGACGGCACGATCAAAGGATGTCCGTCGCTTGCGACCACGGATTACGCCGGCGGCAACGTGCGCGACATGACGATCGCGGAAATCTGGGATCACACGTCGCAACTGCGCTTCACGCGCGATCGATCTACCGATGATCTGTGGGGTTTCTGTTCCACCTGTTATTACAAAGAAGTCTGCCGCGGCGGGTGCACCTGGACCTCGCACTCACTCCTCGGACGCGCCGGCAACAATCCGTACTGCCACTACCGCGTGCTCGAGCTCGCGAAGCGCGGCCTGCGCGAGCGCATCGTGAAAGTCGCCGACGCACCGGGACAGTCATTCGACTACGGCCGCTTCGATCTCATCCTCGAAACGCTCGACGGCACGGACGGAACCGTGCAAGTGCCGCCGCCACCGGCAACGATTCGCACGAGCACGAAAAATGATCGCGTGCCGCCGCAACTCACGCTCTGCCCCGCCTGCGAACAATACGTTTATCCGCACGAAGTCACCTGCCCGCATTGCAACGCAGACATTGCAGAAGTGCAGAACGTGATCGCAGAGTTGGAGCGCGCGATCTCCACCGCGCAAGCCCGCGACTGAGTTACCGGTGAGGCCGCCCCTACTGCATCTTCCCTACTTCAGCAGGCTCCGCAACATCCACGACGTCTTCTCGTGCACCTGCATGCGCTGCGTGAGCAGATCGGCGGTGACCTGGCCGGCGGCGATTTCCTTGCGGCCCGACTCGCTGATGCCGATGTCGAGAACGGGAGTGTCGAGGGTGGTCATGACGGGAGTCTCCTTGCGGAGAGCATCCCGTCACGAGCGATCGTCGCGCGGTGATGCGGCACACGCGTCGATGTTCACTTCACTCGTAGCGAAGCGCTTCGATCGGATGCAGCGAGGCGGCGCGCCACGCGGGATACCAGCCGAAGCCGACGCCGATCACGGAGCAGACGGCAAGTCCCGTCAGCGCCCAGCCCCACGGGAACACCATCGCGATGTCGAAAGCGATCGCGGCAATGTTGCCGCCGGAGACGCCGAGGATGATGCCGATCACGCCGCCGACCTCGGAGAGCACGATCGCTTCGATGAGGAACTGCCGCACGATGTCCTGCTTGCGCGCGCCGATCGCTTTGCGCACGCCGATCTCGCGCGTGCGCTCAGTGACGCTGACGAGCATGATGTTCATGATGCCGATGCCGGCAGCGAGCAGCGCGATCGCGCTGACGACGAACGCGCCGATGCGGATCGTTCCCGCGACCTGGCCGAACGCGGAGACGAGCGTGTCGTTCGAATAGATCTCGAAATCGTTCGGCTGATCGACTTTCAATCCGCGCGCGCGGCGCATCGCACCGATGGCTTTGTCGAACGTCTGGTTGTACGTCGCCTGCGACGTCGACTGCACGGCGATGTTCACGGTGCGGTTCGCGCGGCCGAAATCGTTGAGGAACTTCGTGATCGGCACGGCGACGTTGTCGTCCTGGCTCTGTCCGAACGACGAGCCCTTCTCCGCCATCACGCCGATGATCTGGTACGGGCGGTTGTTGATCTTGAACGTCTTCAGCAGCGGCGATTCGTTAGGAAACAGTTTTTTCTGGATGTCGGTGCCGACGATCGCGACGGCGCGTCCGAGTGCGACGTCTTCCGCGCTGAGATTGCGGCCGTAGCCGATCGAATACTGATTCGCGACGAGGAAGTATTCGTTCGTGCCGATCACTGTGATGCCTTCGCGCTTCACGCGGTCATGGCTCACGGTCTTGTCGCCGTCGAAGATCTTGAGCGCGATCGCACCCGCTTCGCCGCCCATCAGGCGGATGAATTCGTTGCCCTCTTCGAGCGTGATGTTGCGCCGATTTTGAAAGCTGTCGTTGTCGTCGTTCCGCATCACGGGATACTTCGCGAATTGGAAGATGTTGCTGCCGAGAAAACTGAGGCCGCCTTCGATCGAGGTTTGAATCACGCTGAGCGCGGTCATCACGCCGATGACGGAGAACACGCCGATCGTGACGCCGAGCATCGTGAGCACGGAACGAAGCTTGTTCGTGCGTAGGGCGTTGAGGGAGACGCGGAAGACCTCAGTGACTTGCATGGGACCTCGAGTTGCAGAGTTGCAGAGTCACAGAGTTGCAGAGGGGCAGAAGGGACGACGTGGGCTCCTCTGCAACTCTGTAACTCCGCAACTCTGCAACTCTGCCTTTACTCATAACGCAACGCCTCGATTGGATCGAGTCGCGATGCCGACAACGCCGGCGCGAAGCCTGACACGATTCCGGTCAAGGTCGACACCATGAGTCCCGTCAGCACGAGTCCCAACGAGAATCGCAGCGGGAACGAGGGGAACGCGACGGCGACGCCGGTACACATCAGATACGACAACGCGAGTCCGACGAGACCGCCGACGAGGCAGATCGAGATTGCCTCGATGAGAAATTGCAGGAGGATCGTGCGGCGGCGTGCGCCGAGGGCTTTGCGTGTGCCGATCTCGCGGGTGCGCTCCTTCACGCTGACGTACGTGATGTTCATGATGCCGATCGCGCCGACGAACAGCGCGAGCCCGGTGACGAACAGTCCGGCCGCGGCGATGCCCGCCTTCACGGGACCGATCGTGCTGCGCAGCGCCTGCTGTTCGTTGATCGAGAAGTCGTCCTTCTGTTCCGGCGCGAGGCGGCGCACGCGGCGCATGTGTCCCGTGAGCTCGTCGCGCGCCGCGGCCATGTGACTCTTGTCCTTCACCTTCACGCGAATCGAGGTGTCGAGATGCGAGCTGAACGTGCGCGTGAACGCGCCGAGCGGCACGACCGCGTAGGTGTCGAAGCTGAAGAGGCCGAGGAATGTGCCTTGTTTCGCGTAGACACCGACGACGCGGAACGGGCTGCCGTCGATGATCACAGTATTTCCGAGAGCCGAGCCGTTCGGGAACAGCACTTCGGCGACGTCGTATCCGAGGACGCAGACATTGCTGCCGTGGCGCGACTCGTGTTCGGTGAAGAAGCGTCCTTCCTGAAATTGCGCGGTGGACGTCAGCAGGAACTCGTACGTCGTCCCCTGCGTGAACACACCTTTCACCTGGTTGTCCGCGAAACGAATCGTGCGGCCGGTGTTGAGCGTCGGCACCGCCGTGATCAATTCGGAGTTCGGCGTGGCATCGATGAGCCGCTTGAGATCGTTGGCGTAGCCGACTTCGATCGTGCGGCGATTGCGGTAGTTCCACCAGTCATCGACGCGGTGCCACGGCCACTTCTCGACGTAGAGGATGTCGTCGCCGATGACCGCGAGCGAGCGCTCGAAACCAGTCTCGATCCCGCCGATCGCAGATCCCATCAGCGTCACGGCGATGATGCCGATGATCACGCCGAGCGCCGTGAGGATCGAGCGCATCTTGTGCGCGCGAATCTCATTGAACGCGATGCGGAAGTTTTCGAGGATCTCGTATCTCATAAGTCTCGTTGCCCGTTGCCCGTTGCCCGTTCCCCGTTGCCCGTGGTTTTCCGGGCAACGCGTCTGACGGGCAACGGGAAACGCCGTTAGGTCTTCCCCGGTTTCTCCAGCGCCACCTTCGATCCGTCTTTCAAGCGCCGGCTGATCGCGGTGTAGCTTCCGGACACGATTTCGTCGCCCGCTTTGATGCCGCTCTTGATCTCGATGTAGGTGTTGTCGGCGATGCCGGTGACGACTTGCTGCATCTTCACGGTCTCGCCGGTTTTCACGAATACGACGCGATGCAGTTTCTCGCGCTCTTCGCGCTCCTTCTTCTTCTCGAGCACTTCGTTCTGCACGTCGGCGCGGTTGTCGTCGCTCTTGTCGCGCTCCGCGCGTTGCGTTTTCTGCCGCTCGAGCTCCTCGGGCGAGAGTTTGCTTTCGTTGCTGCGCACGGTCACGCTCTGAATCGGGACCGCGACGACGTCCTTCACCGTGTCGGTCTCGACGTCGACGGTCGCGCTCATGCCCGGACGCAGCCGCACCGTGCGATCGGCGATGCGGATCTTCACTTCGAAATTCGTGACCTCTTCCTGCGTGCCCTGGTTCTTCGTCAGCGCGGTGCTGGCGATCTCGCGCACGATGCCTTCGATATCGCGATCGGGATACGCATCGACGCGGACGCGCGCTACGTCGCCGACTTTCACGTTGACGATGTCGTTCTCGTTCACATTCACGCGCGCTTCCATGTTGTCGAGGTCGGCGATGCGCATGACTTCCGTGCCGGCGAACTGGCTCGTGCCGACGACACGCTCGCCGGTGCGGCTCGTGAGCGAGCTGATCGTGCCGGCCGCGGGCGAGTAGATGGTCGTCTTCGACAGCGCCTCATTGATCTGCCGCAACGCCCCCTCGGCACGCTGGATCTCGAACATCGACGACTCGAGCGCGGCCTTCGCGATGTCGTACTTCGTCTGCGCCGCGTCGCGCTCCGAGCTGGAGAGCAAGCCGTCGTCGAAGAGCTTCTTCGTCCGCTTGTAGTCGATGTCGGCCTTCGCGAGCTCGGCGCGATTCTGCACGCTTGCCGAGCGCGCGGAGCTGAGCGCGGCTTGCTGCGACTCGACCTGCGCGCGATAGCTGTCGGGCTTGATGCGCAGCAGGAGCTGGCCGCGACGGACGACGTCGCCTTCCTTCACCGGGATCTCGATGATCTCGCCCGAGACTTCCGGCGCGATCTTCACCTCGTTCTCCGGCTGGATCTTGCCGGTCGCGGTGACGAGCTGCGTGATCGTCTTGCGGAACGCTTTGTCCGTGGTGATGAAGATCGGCTTCTCGCGCTTCGATCGCACCACGCCGGCAACGACGAGGATGATGATGACCGCGGCCACCGCGAGCAAAATGAACAGCTTCTTTCGCGACTTTTTCGGCGGCAACCCCGACGAATACATTGACTCACTCATGAACCGGCTATCTCCCCACGCAAGACGTTGCGCGATTATCGAACGGATTTCCCAGGAAAAGGTTTTGGCGGTGCTCCTGATATCCTGACATGCGGTCCATGTCCGCCTCGATCACTTCCCGCGTCGCGTACTGGCTCCTCCTCTTCGGCGCGCTCTCCGACGTGCTGCTGCTCGTGCTGAAATTCACGAGCGGCACGTGGCTCCCGCCGCAGTGGCGCTTGATTTATGTGGGCCTGCGTGTGCTGATCGCGATCGCGTTTCTCGTGTGGGTCTACGATCGCTACAAGTCGCTGTCGCGCGCGGGATGGGAAGCGGATCACTCGCCGTTCGCCGCGGTCGCATCGTTTTTCATTCCGCTGCTGAATCTCTACCGGCCGTATCTCGTCGCGGAGGAGATGTGGAGCGCGACCGATCCCGAGGAGTTGACGGAGATCGGGCGGTCGGGCGTGGTGCAGCGATGGTGGATGACGTTCCTCGCGGCGCCCGTCGTGATGTTTTTCGTCACACCCGCGCTCGGCTTTTCACAAAAGTGGGTGGAACTCACTGTCGCGTCGCTCGTCGACGTGCTCAACATTCTCGCCGCCCTGTTCGCGATGCACATGATCGTGCGCATCGAAGAGCGCTATCGCCTGAAAGTGAAATCCGTCGCTGCTGCCGCCGCGGGACGGCGGGCTTATAGCCCGCCGATTTCCGCACAACCCAAACCACAACAAGCAGCGGGCTATAAGCCCACCGTCCCGGCTCCGCCACCACCACCACCCGTTGCTCCGCCGCCTCCACCTCCACCACCCCCGCCTCCGCCACCACGCGTCGCGCCACCACCACCACCGCCACGCGTCGCGCCTCCCGTCGCACCACCGCCGGTCGCCCTGCCCGAGACGCCGTGGGAGCCGCGCTACGAGCTCGTCGCGCCGCTACGCACGATGCGTGGCGCGAGCTTGCTGCTCGCCATCATCAGCTTCGCGCACTTCGCGTTCATCGCCATCGGCTGCATCAGCCGCGGCATCACATCGTTCTCCTTGTCAGAGCCACTCGGCGCCATCACGCGCATCGTCGTGCTCTTCGCCGTCTTCGGCGCCGTGCTCGGCGTGATCCCGGCGATTCATCTGCTGCGCTTTCATGCCGCCGCGGGACGCTTTCTTCGATCGAAAAATGGCGTCGATCTCGAAGGCACGCTCGTGATGCAGGGACGGTTCTGGCGCTACGTCGGCGCGATGTTCGCCGTGATGCTGACGTTCTACTTCATCGTGTTCTTCGCCGCCCTCATCGGAGGATTCACGAAATGATGGCTCGCGCACCGCGACTCACGCACAACGCGCACGATGCGCTGAAACGCATCGGCAACTGGACGCGCTTCATCGGACTCATCGCGCTCGCGTGCTCGCTCATCGGCATGGCCGCGGCCGTGATTCTTCCGCGAAGCCTCAACAACGCTCAGGCCACCGGGTATCTGCTTCTGCTCTTTCTGTTCTCGTTCGTCGGATTGCTTCCCGCGATTCTGCTGATGCGCACGAGCACGAAGACCGAACGAGTCGCACCCGGCGCAACCGCAGCAGACCTCGGACACGTCTTCGCCAATCTGCGAACGATCTTCGTCGTGCTCGCGATCCTCACCGTCGTCAGCGAAGTCGTGACGATCGTCATCGTCGTGCACGCTGCTGAAGTTGTGCAGCAGCGAGGATTGGCAGGCTTGACGACGACGGCGACTTCGGAGCGCCGCGAGTTTCCGAGCGAGGCGAGCAACGTTCTCACGGTCGCGCAAACCGCCGCCGCTTTCTTCGTGATCCTCGGCGTCATCGGCGCGATTCGCGCAGCGACCTCGTCGTGATCGCCGTCGCCAGCGGCACGAAGTGATCGGCGAACGTGATCACGTCCTCGATCTCGCCGCGCGCGTGCAGCAATCGCGCACGCCATTCGTAGCGCAGCACGTGATCGCGTCCCGGCACCGGCAGCGCATCGATCGATCGCGCGAACACTTCCGTTCCCGCGCACTCGCGCGTCACGCGATCGACGACATCACCCGTCGTGCGATGCAGCGCGCGGTACTCGGCATCGCGCATTTGCAATTTCAGGTCGAGCTCCGCAGGAGTGAGTGCAAGTGCAGTCGACGTGCGGTGTTCGGGAAATCGCTGCACGCGATAGCGCTCATTGTCCGCAGGTTCCTGCGCGATCAGCGGAAACTCGATGATCTCGATGTCATCGAAATCCGCAGCGGCCGCGCGGACGATCGGCAGCGTGATGTCGTGCAGCGGGTTGTAGAGCTCGATGCTCTCGCAGATCACCTGCCGCGGGCGAATCGCGAGCAGCTCGTTGCGCACTTCGTCGACGATGCGCGCGAAGACATCAATGTTCTTCGCGAGCAGCGCGTCGTAGAGCGCCGGCTCACGCCATCCGAGAAACTTCGCGCGATCGAGGAGGCCGATCCTCACGAGTGCGCGGCGCGACTCGTCGACGCGCTCCTCCCCACCGCCGTCGGTGAGAAACAGCAGATGCGGCCGCGCGCGCTGCACGAATCCGAAGATCGCGAGCTCGTGATTCGGGTGGCCCGTAACGACCAGGCGTTGGATCGAGCGGTCAGTCAGATCGATGGACACCGCGCAGATTGTGGACGAACCACGCCACGAGATCGGCAAAAAGCTCGAGCCGCCATCCGCGGATCGTCATCGCAAGCAGTCCTCTGCGTGGCGGATTGCGTCGAGCGAAATGCTCCGCGGACGTCGAGCGAAACGCGCCGCGATGCTGTCGATCGAGATAGTGGCGGCGATGTTTCCAATAGATGCCCGCGTGGCAGCGCCGCACGCGCGCGATCTCCAGATCGAACGCCGACGCGCCGTCGATCCCGGTGAATTTGCGCGACTCGCCAGAGACGATGCCGAGGAACTCGATCGTGCCGGCTTGTGCGGCGCGGATGAGAAAGTCCCAATCCTCGAAGACTTCGAAGCGCTCGTCGTAGCCGCCGATGCGCTCCCACAGACTCTTCCGAAACGCAGAGCCGGTCGCATAGATGAAATTGCCCATCAGCAAATCGCCGAACACGAACGGCCGCGCAACCTCGCGCACCGCGATGCGCTCCCCGCTCGCGCTGTACGTCGCGTGCCGCACGCCGGCATAGACGTAATCCGCCTTCGTTCGCTCGAGCCCCGTCAGAAAAATCTCGATCTGTTCAGGATCGTAAAGATTGTCGTCATCGAGAATCGCGATCACCGCCCCATCCGCCATCGCGATCCCGGCATTCAACGCCTTCGGCCGCGAACAACGCGGCAGTGCGACGACGCGCAAGCGCAGCAACGACGCAAAGCGCTCGAGCGTCCGCACATTCGCGCCGCCGCTCATATCGACGACGACGACTTCGAAGTCGCGCCGCGTTTGCGCCGCGAGACTCGCGAGCGCATCGTCGAGATGCGCGTCGCCGAGAGTGCGGACGATGACGGAGATCACGGGCTTGGCCATCTTTCGATTTGGACATAATATGGTGCCGAAGATGGACAAGAACGAATGGAACGTCGGCGAGGCCAAACAGCAGTTCTCCGAGCTGCTGCGTCGCACCGCACGCAAACCGCAACTGATCTATCGCCGAAACCGGCTCATCGCGGCGGTCGTCGCCGTCGACGAAACGAATGTCGCAGAAGTGAGCAAGCGAACGACGATTGGCGATCGTTTCCAGGAAGCGCGAGATCTTTTTCGTCGCGAGAGCTATCGACTCCCGAGTGTTCGCCGCCGGTCGCGCGCCAACGCATTCGTGAAGGCACTCGATGGCGTGGCTGACGGACACAAACGTCGTCAGTGAGCTCGTTCGCGCGCGGCCCAATGCCGGCGTTCTCGAATGGGCCGCTGCGGTCGAGCGAATCTCGGTCAGCGTCGTCACCGTCGAGGAGATTTTCTTCGGTCTCGCCTGGAAGCCGAATCCCAGGATCCGCGCATGGTTCAACGATTTCTTCGCCGATTCCTGCGACGTCGTCCCGATCACTCAGGAAATCGCCGAGCACGCAGGAATCCTGCGCGGCGAGCTGCGCGCCAAAGGAATCTCGCGATCGCAAGCCGATGCCCTCATCGCCGCAACCGCACAACTGCGCGGCCTCACGCTGGTCACGCGAAATGTCCGTGACTTCGCCGGTTTGCGAATCGATCTGCTGAATCCGTTTACGTGATTGTCACGCCATCCTGCTCTCTTTCCATCGCGGAGGAACGATGTCCTTCGCTGCGCGGCGCCTGCAGGAGACCGTCTCAAAACCACGGGACGGCGGACTTATAGTCCGCCGGTTTTGGTGGCGGTGGAACGCAAACCGCTCGAACGTAGGACAGGCTTCAGCCTGTCCCGCTCAGCGACATGTCAGGGGGACAGGCTGAAGCCTGTCCTACGTCTTTACAACGCGTGAGATCACGCGTTCCCAACGTTCGGATCGCGGATCTGACTGATCTCGTTCAGGATACGGCCGGTGCCGGCTCGCAACGGCCGCGAGAGGTAGGCGAACCCTGCCACGGCCTTCCTGAACAGGGACTCGGAGCAATCTACCCGGCCGTCGCGATCACCTTCGCTGCGACCTCCTCCTCCACGCCGGATTGCCGCAGCAGCCGCGCCGTCGCCGCGCGTTGCGATTCGAGGAGCCAGCGGAACGGCTCGGGATTCGGCAGCGCGAGCGTGAGGATCGCTGCATCGAGCTCGTCGAGCAGTGTCACCTGGGCGTGCACGGCGTAGGCAAGTGCTCCGTCGCGGAGGAGAACGAGCTGCGCTTCGCGTAGCGTCTCGGGATCGGCGGCGTCGCGCAGCAGGGCAGCGAGCTCCGGGCCGCGCGGACCGGAGAGCGAGTAGAGCATGAGGAGGTTGCGATCCGGCGCTCGCCAGTCGGATGCGTTCGTGCCGAGGGCGTCGTTGCAGTCGTCGCCGACCTGGAGGAGACGCGCGAGCGGCCGCGCGATTCGCGTGAGCGCCGCGGCGCGTGAAGGATCGGCGCCGGTTGCGAGCACGCCGAGCTCGAGCGCGGTCGCGACGAGCGGCGTCGACTTCGCGTCGACGATGGCCCAGTAGCCGTCGAAACTTCCGTCGGAGGTGAGCTCGAGCTCCTGACCGATCGCGGTCTCGCGCACACCGCGTCCGATCGACGCCGTCGCCGCACGCCACTGCGCGTCAGGCCACGGCAGTGCGGCAGTGAGCTCGAGTCCGTGCGCGAATGCGCCGAGCGCGAGATTCAGCGCGCGCTCGACGCCGATCTCCGTCGCGAGGCACTCCGGCTCCTCGTCCTGGATGTCGTCGATGATCTTGATGCCTTCGATGAGCGCGCAGAGGACCGTGTGCGTCGCGGTTGCGGCGTCCGCATCGCCAAACGCATCGGCCGCGTCGCGCGACCAGTCGAGGAACACCGAGTGCGGACACTTCGCCACGCGCGCGCGCATCGATGCGAACCGTTCCGGCTCGTTCGCGACGGCGTCGCGTCCGATCTCGCGCGCGATGTCGCGCAGCATCGAAGGATCGGACGCAGATTCGGCGATGCGGCCGACGGCGCGCGCCATCAGCCAGCCCGCGTGCGCGGACTCAGACGACGCCACCGTCCGGGTCCTTCCACATCACCCATACCAGCACGCTGAGCAACGCGAGCCGGAGCGCCTGCTCCGCCGCCGCCGCATCACGGAAGAACGCACGCTGTTGCCGCACGACCTCGGCCATCGGCTGCGCCGCACGGAACTCTTCGAAAGACATGAGCCTTGCTGTTTCGACCATGCGCGCAATCTCGGTCGCGAGACGTCGGCCGGCAATGCACGACCGTGAACGAGTTCGTGAACAAACGGTGGCGCTCGCCTGGGAGTGTCAGCTCGCAACGGGATTGACGACATTGAGTCCACTGAACCGCCGGAAGTCGCTGTCTGTCGACACGAGCGCCCAGCCACCTTCGAGCGCGTGTGCAGCAAGATGGGCATCGGATGTCAGATTGCCTGCCGTTCCCGAAGCTGCGATCAGCGCCCGCAGAATCGTCCAGTGATTCGGTCCCGGGACGACGATCTCTACGGACGTCTGCTGGACCCAGGAGTCGATGAATTCGATCGCAACGCCGACTGCGAGCGGACGTTCGAGAATTCCGCGACGCGTCGTCACGCGGAGAAACGCGAGCAAGACGCCCCACGTCAGTCCGACAACCTCGGTTCCCGACAGCGCGGACTCGAGCCATTGTCTCGATCGCTCGTGATGCGGCGAATCGGAGTTGACGGCGTAAATCAGAACATTGGCGTCGACGAGCTTCACTTACGAAGCTCCAACTTGCGCACCAACTCTTCTTCTTCGAGAACGTCGGCGAGCGCGAGAGCCTTGTCGAGATCTACGCCCGGTCGCACGTTGCCGAGGGATACGGGTCGAAGGCGATACCGTTTGGCCTTCGCAGGCTCCTGCTTTGCCGCCAGACCGGCCTGCAGAGTTTCGTTGACGACGACTTTGAATGGTTTGCCGGACCGGTGAGCAATCTGCTTCAGGTCTCGGGCAATTCGGTCTTCGATCGTGAGTGTCGTGCGCATGAAGGCATCATAGCATCAGTGCTAAGGCATCAAAGCATCAGGATTCGTTGCAAGCAGGCGTAGGCCTCGGTGCAAATGGTTGGCTTTGACACTTCGATTGGTAAGACAGTATCTTACCCTTCATGAAGACAACGGTTTCGTCCAAGGGTCAGATCGTTCTGCCAGCCGAGATCCGAGCGCTGGACGACATCGAGCCGGGCGAGGAGTTCACCGTAGAACGTATGGGCCCGGGCGAATACCGGCTCGTGCGGCATGTGCCTCCTCCCAATGAAGGAGTCGTCGACTGGCTCCTCGCTTGTCCCGAGAAAGGCTACTTCGTGGCGATCGACTCGGAGTCCACGGATACGCTGTGAGATATCTGGTCGATGCCAACGTCCTGAGCGAACCGACCAAGCCGGCGCCCGATCCAGCGGTCCTTGGGTGGCTGAGAAGGAACGAGCGAGAGATCGCCGTTGACCCGATCATCCTCGGCGAGCTTCGATTCGGCATTCTTCTTCTCCCGCGCGGAAAACGCCGGACACACCTCGAGAGCTGGTTTGAAGCGGGTATTCAGCGGCTCGTTTGCTTGTCGTGGGAAGCAGAGACGGGCCTGCGTTGGGGAAAGTTGCTCGCGGACCTTCGAGCGTCCGGAAACCCGATGCCGATCAAAGACAGCCTCATCGCGACTACGGCGCTCGTTCACGATCTGATCGTCGCAACTCGCAACGGAGCCGACTTCGAAAAAGCGGGCGTCGAGATCGTGGCTCCTTTCGCGATCTGATTGCGCGCCGTCAGTGCGGCGTTCGATCGATTCGAAAGATGGCGTAGCGCGGATCAGCGTCGCGACTTGATCTGGCGGAACGCGTTGACGAACTTCGCGGCGTCCGCGGGCGCGATGCTGCGCGTTACGTTGTCGCCGTTGACTTTGATCTCATCGAAGACCGGCTTGCCCTGATCGTTCGTCAGCGCGAGCACGCCGTTGCGAATCTCTGCGCTGCGGATTTTCGCGATCGGATATTCGACCGCCTTGCCGACGGCGAGACGGACGCCGGAGACGATCAGGTCCTCGAAGAATCCGGCGTCTTCCTTCGTGTCGATTTTCACGAGCGCAGCATCACTCAGTTGCACGGCCACGACATCGTTCGTCAGCAGGAGCACCACATCTCCGTTGCGCGTGGTGATGGCGAGCCGTGCCTCACGTACAACGTGTCGCGGCGCGAGACGCGTTTGCGAATCGTCCGAGCTGAAGGAGATCGAGATGTCGCCCTTCTTATCGCCTGCGAATGCAACGGGAGCCGACAGCGAGAGGACGAGCACGCACACCAGCAGAGGTTTCATGCGTCGTACTACGGCACGTGCTTAGCGAAGTTGCAGCCGCGGGATCGCGATGTTTCCGATTCGGAAACGATAACCGCCCTCGTTGACTCATTGGCAAGGCGCGTGCAACGTCCGTGTTCGGTCGAATCCGCGGCGACAAGGCTCAACGAAACCACGACCGCTCGTGCTTTCGAAAAGCCTCCGAGGATTCCCCTCGATCTCGCATCACGACAAGGGCGGCCATCCCGGCGCAGCCCGGTCCGAAACATCGGAATCGCACAAAGCGCGATTCCGTCCGGCGACAGGCGACATCTCGCTCCAGTGGCCGCCGGATCTTCGGGCCACCGATCACCAGCACTCGAAAGAAGGATTCATGGGTTTACTTTGGTTCGTCATCATCGGCGCAATCGCCGGCTGGCTCGCCGGCCAGTTCATGAGAGGCAGTGGCTTTGGTCTCGTCGGCGACATCATCGTCGGCATCATCGGCTCATTCCTCGGGCGATATCTCCTTCGGGGATTGGGAACAGAGATTGGGCATGGACTGCTCGGCAGCCTGATCGTCGCCTTCATCGGTGCGGTGGTTCTTCTCTTCGTGGTACGCCTCTTTGCCGGCCGCCGCTCCGGCCGCAGGTTGTGGTCGTGACCAACCATTCGCTTTCCACACAATTGCATCAAGGACCGGAGGTCCAATCATGAGTCGATTTCTCAAAACATTCGTCGTCACACTTGGCGCCGTTACCAGCATTCTGATCGCCGGCCCGGCATCCGCGCAGTCCACTCTGCGCTGCGAGTCGACCAACGGCCGCCGGGTCGAATGCCGTTTCGACGGCGCCGGAACCGTGCAGCTTTCCAGGCAGTTCAGCAACAACGCATGCATCGAAGGACAATCGTGGGGCGTCGACCGAAACACGGTCTGGGTCGACCGCGGTTGTCGCGCCGATTTCACGATTGTGCCGGTCGATCGCAACGATGGCGGTTGGAATCGGCGGCACAATCGCAACATCACCGTGATCTGCGAATCAACGGACGGGCGCCGTCAGCGATGCGCAGCCGACACGCTGGGACAGATCACGCTCGGCCGGGAGCTCTCGGTTGACCGCTGCGTCGAGGGACGCTCCTGGGGCACGACCAGCGACGGAATCTGGGTCGACCGCGGTTGCCGCGCGGAGTTTCACATCGCAGACAACGGCGGAGCCTACCGCGACCGCGGGCCCAGTCAGGCCATGCGGACCGTGAAATGCGAATCGGACCGCTCGAGGCGCAGTTACTGCCGCATCGATAACCGCTTCGGCGTGAGCCTCACGCGCGAGCTGAGCCGGAGGAAATGTGTCATCAACCAGACCTGGGGCTCCGACCGCAACGGCGTGTGGGTCAGCAGGGGCTGCCGCGCAGAGTTCGCCGTGAAGACGCGCAGCTAGGACTCGAGGTCCACGATGAATCGCAAGATCACCGATGCTGCCACCGGTGCAGTCACTCTGGCGAGCTACCTCCGCGAGCTCGTTGCCAATTCGTGGAGGCACGGGGCCGAGCTCATCTTCGCGATGAGCTCGGTCATCGCCGTCGTCTTCATCACTCTGTGGATGCGCTCATGGTTGCACTTGCGGGCGCTCGGAGGGCCATGGCTTGTGATGCTGGTTCTTCTGCCGCCGATCGTCGCCGTGCTGCTGCTCGAAACAGGAATGGCAGCGTGGCGACTCCATCGCCGGCAGCGCGTCGCGCTCGCGACGCGCCAAACGCTGCTCGACCTCAATGCTGCGGATCGCGTGGAGCTCGAGCGACATCTTCTGGCCCGCTATCGCCGGCGCGAACGCCGGATCGGAGCAAGGAACGAAGCGCGCGTTGAACGACTCAACAACGAGATCGAATCTACGGAGGCCGCCGGCGTGTCCACGGAGGATCTCAATCGAGCCGATGACGACGGATGGCCGGCTGCGACCACACTATGAACGCCGAACGCACCTCGCCGGCGGTGCGGCAGTGCGGCACTGAGAACGGCCGATCGACGACAGAGCGATGATCTGCGGGGATGACTGCGCGCCGTCACTCGTCCGCGCGGCTGTTCGGCCACTCCGGCCAACCCGCCAGACCGTCGAGCGCGACGCCGACCGTCTGATCCATCGTCGTCGTGTCGCGGAAGAACGACTGCTGCTGCCGCACGACGTCGGCCATCGGCTGCGCCGCGCGGAATTCATCGAAGGTCAGGAGCTTCGCGGTTTCTTGCATGAGCACAATGTCGGTCGCATCGCGATCGCGGGCCATTACGGCTTCGTGAACAAACGAGCGCGTCAGTGCCAATGCAGCTCGAACGTACAAAGCGGGTCGTTCGCGCAGAGGCACGTCGACTCGAAGATCGTCGCTTCCTTGCCGCCGTGAATGGCGATCACCTCTTCGAGATATCCCGCTTCGCTCGCGCAGTACACGGGGCTGTAGCAGGCCGCGTTGCGGACGACGATGCGTCCGCGCGTCGGCTGGACCTGTTCGTATTCGGTCGTTCCGAAATCCTGGAACTGCCGGTGCAGCGCGGCGCCGCGGCGGAAGAAATCATGGATGTCGTCGCGCCGAAACGCGCGATACACGGTCGAGAGATTGATCTGCGCCGAGTACCGTCCGAGCTCGCGCATGAGCGCGCGCTCGTCGCGATTGCACACCTGCGCGATCGTGCGATCGAGAACGACGAGACTCTCGAACGAGCACCACGACGACGAGAGCGCGCCATCGACCTCCGAGGCGACTGCGGGCGGCAACGCCGCGATCGTGCGGGCGACGAACGGCTCGCCGATGCGATCGCCGACGTACTTGAGATGCGCGCGAACCATCGCCCCTTTGACGTGACCCCCGGTGAGCGACTCGCGCCGTGCATTCGTCGTGATCATGATCGGCACGTTGTACACCGGAAGAGGCTTTTCGTAAATCCCTCCCGATCGCTTGACTTCCGGAAGGACGGCGGTCGCCATTACCTCGGAGGGTTGCCGACCGTTTCCACCTCCGCCCACGAGGGTTCGGGCGGCCACAG
>DATKFO010000109.1:0-6060 GCA_035544355.1 Thermoanaerobaculia bacterium | reverse complement strand
CCACCCGCCACCCGCTCAGGATGACACGCAGCACAAGTCACCAGTCACCAGCCACCCACATTAAACTGCGCCCGTGCTTCCCGCCGGCACGATGCTTGGCCCGTACAAACTCGTTGCGCCCGTTGGCGCCGGCGGGATGGGCGAGGTGTATCGCGCGCTCGACACGCGCCTCGGACGCGAGGTCGCGATCAAGATCCTTTCGCACACCCTCACGCACGACGCCGAAGCGCTGCGGCGCTTCGAACAGGAAGCGCGCGCGGCGGGGATGCTCAACCATCCGAACATCCTCGCGATCTACGACATCGGCATCCTCGACGATCGGCCGTACATCGTCTCCGAGCTGCTCGAAGGCGAATCGTTGCGCTCGCGATTGCGCGTCGGTGCGCTCGCGCCGCGCAAGGCCGCCGACTACGCAGTGCAGGTCGCGCGCGGGCTCGCGGCGGCGCACGAGAAAGGCATCGTTCATCGCGATCTGAAACCGGAGAACCTCTTCATCACCCGCGACGGGCAGATGAAGATCCTCGACTTCGGTCTCGTCAAACTGATGTCGCCGCGCTTGCCGGGCGGTGACAGCGCCGTCGACGACCACGCGCCCACGCTCCCCGTCACGCCGACGGAGCCCGGCCGCATCCTCGGCACCGTCGGCTACATGGCGCCCGAGCAAGTGCGCGGCGGCTCCGGCGATCATCGCTCCGACATCTTCGCGTTCGGAGCCATCCTCTACGAGATGCTCACCGGCCGCTCCGCGTTCCGCGGCGAGTCGCCGATCGAGACGTTGAACGCGATTCTCAAAGACGAGCCCGAAGATCTGCTCGAAGCCGGCGTGCGCGTGCCGCCTGCGCTCGACCGCGTCGTGCACCACTGCCTCGAGAAAAATCCCGACGAGCGATTCCAATCCGCGCGCGACCTCGCGTTCGGACTTGGCTCGATGTCGGGACTCACGAGCCAGGCGATCTCGTATCGCACGTGGCCGCGCGTGCGTTTCCGCGCGCTCCTCAAACCGCTGCTCATCGCCGCTGCGATCGCGACCGCAATCGCGATCGCGTACTACGCAGGCATGCAGCGCGGCGTGCAACCGCCGCCGCGATTCCGCCGCATCAGCTTCCGCAGCGCGACGATTTTCTCCGCGCGCTTTTCTCCCGACGGTCAGACGATTTTCTACGGCGCGCGTTTCGGCGGAAATCGCCCCGTGATCAATGCCGTGCGCGTCGATTCCCCGGAATCGCGCGACCTCGGATTCGGCAACGCCGACATCCTCTCGGTGTCGTCGACGGGCCAGCTCGCGATCTCGCTCGGACGCCATCCGATCGGATATTTGCGCGACACCGGCACGCTCGCGCGGGTCGCGATCGCCGGCGGCGCGCCGCGCTCGATTCTCGACGACATCGAGGCCGCCGATTGGACTCCCGACGGCAGCGCGCTCGCGATCGTGCGCAGCAGCGACGGCAAATCGCGCCTCGAGTATCCGATCGGCAGAGTGCTTTACGAAAGTCCGGGCTGGATCAACCATCCGCGATTCAGTCCGCGCGGCGACGCCATCGCGTTTCTCGATCATCCGTTCACCAACGACGACCGCGGCACCGTGATGCTCGTGACGCTCGGCACTCCCAAAGCGCGCGCGCTCACGCCCGAATATCAAAGCGTCGAAGGACTCGCGTGGTGGCCCGACGGTCACGAGCTCTGGTACGCCGCTGACGATTCCGGTCCGCATGGCCGCGTGTTGCAAGCGGTATCGATGCGCGGCAAGACGCGCATCGTCGGCGCGAGCGCGGGCTGGCTCTGGCTGCACGACATCTCGAAAGACGGCCGCGTGCTCGTCTCGTATCAAAACGTGCGCGCCGGAATGCTCGCGTCGCTGCCGGGCGAGACGAAAGATCGCGATCTCTCGTGGCTCGACTACTCCGTCGTGCGCGATCTCTCGCTCGACGGCAAGACGATCGTGTTCTCCGAATCGGGCGAAGCGGGCGGCACGATCTTCGGCGTCTACCTCCGCAACATCGACGGCTCCCCCGCCGTCCGCCTCGGCGAAGGAACAACCGAAGCTCTGTCACCCGATGGCAAATGGGTCCTGTCGATTCCGCGCAATCAGAAGCCCGCGCAGATCGTGATGCTGCCGACCGGCACCGGCCAGCCGCGCGCGATCACGCACGACAAGATCAGTCATCGCAACGCACGCTGGTTCCCCGACGGAAAGCGGATTCTTTTCCAGGGCAGCGAGCCCGACAAATCGCCGCGTCTCTGGATGCAGTCGATCGACGGCGGCGCACCGCGCGCGATCACACCGGAGAATGTGAGCGGCACGCTCGCGAGTCCGGACGGCACACGCGTCCTCGGACGCGCACGCGATCGTAAGTTCTATCTCTATCCGATCGATGGCGGCGCACCGACTCCCGTGCCCGCACTCGAATCCGGCGACGTGCCGATGCGCTTCAGCGACGACGGCCGCACGCTTTTCGTTGCGACGTTCGGGAAAATCCCCGCGGCGCTCACGAAAGTCGACCTCGTCACCGGCGAGCGCACGCTGTGGCGCGAAGTCGTGCCCGCCGACACGGCCGGCCTGATCAACGTCGGCCCCGTATGGACGACACCGGATGGCAAGACGATCGTTTACAGTTACACGCGCCTGCTTTCGGACCTGTATTTGCTAGACAAGTAACCGTACGCGCGTGCGACGCGTCAGAACGATCATGAGACGAACGCTACCTTTCCTTCTCGCTCTTCTCATCGCGATTCCGCTGTGCGCGCAGGAAACCACGCCGCCCGATTATTCGCGCGACGGCATGCTCCGCGTGCTGCACGCGAGCGGCGAGCCCACGCCGGAACGAAACATCGAATACGAATTCGGCACGATCAACTTCGCAGCCCTCGGCCTGCGCTGGCGCTACGCATACCTGCCGCTGCTCGCGCCGCTGCAAGGCTCGCGCTTCAACCACGTCGTGACAAACGAATGGCCCGACCCATTCGTCCTCACCGGCACCCAGATCGCGCAAACCGCGGCCACGTGGAACGACCGCCGGCTGTGGAGTGCAGAGCGCAAACGCGCCGAGCGCCTCGCGCGGCGACAGGCGAAGGTTGTGGTGAAGGCGAACTAAAATAGCGTCACCGTGAACCACCAACAGCGCCGTCACTGGCGCGAGCAGGGATACCTGCTCGTGCGCGGCGCGCTCACCGCGCGCGAAGTGCGCAAGCTCCTCCGCGCCGCCGACGCGCTCCTCGCGACGACGGAGCTCATCGAGCAAGGCAACGGCGCATTCAAAATCGATCAGGCCATCTCGCGCACCAACGCGCTCGACAAGCTCACCGATCATCCGCGCGTCTTCCCACTCCTCCTCGACCTCCTCGGCCCCTTCCTCCAAATCCTCGGCACCGAGATCTTCATCCGCAACGCCGGAGCCTCCGGCCCACTCGTCGAATGGCACACCGACGGCGGCCCGACCATGCGCCGCTTCCTCCCGCGCGACGGCAATCCCACCCTGCAAATGAAAGCGCAGTTCTTCCTCACCGACCTCGCCGAAGAAAACAGCGGCAACTTCATGCTCGTCCCCGGAAGCCACCTCCGCACCTTTCCCACGCGCGGCGTCGCGAATCCGCGCGGCGCAATCCAACTCCTCGCCCACGCCGGCGATCTGCTGTTGTTTCCCTGGTCACTCTGGCACGCCGTCGGCCCCAATCGCAGCGGCCACGCCCGCCGCAGCATCACCTTCCGCTACGGCCAGCTCTGGAGCCGCCCGTACGACTACGTGACGCTCCCCGACGAAGTGCTCGCGCGCCTCACGCCGCGACGAAGGAGATTGTTCGGCGACATCGGAAGCGAGGCGAAGCCGAGCGGGTATTTCTACGCGGATGAGGGCGAGCAGAAGCGGCTGATGGGCTACAACTCAGTGTCATCCTGAGCCTTTTCACAGCGCGGCGCTGAACCTGAGAGAAGAAACTATCCTGCAGGCGGCGTGATCGAGACGAGGCCGGCTACGCTTTGGTGCTCGAAGAGCCCGTTCCTGAGCTTGGTCCCGGAAGACAGCGACCCTGAGTTGGTGACACGCGTTCTACGCGCGTGATCCCGATTGGAAGAATGCTCATTCCTCAGAGTCTTCCGCTCGACCATGACCAGAAAGCGAGGCCAGTCATGGGTAGTAGACGAACGACTTCCGGGACCAAGAAAAAGAAGCATAGCCGCCTTTTCGATCAGATCAATCACAACGCCGGAGGAATCGATGCCGGTGCGGAATTTCATTTTGTGTCGGTGCCCGAGGAACGAGTTACGCCATCGGTACGAAAGTTTTCGACGCTGACGCCAGGGCTGTACGAGTTGGCCGATTGGTTGGTGGAGGCCGGTGTGGACACGGTGGCAGTCGAGGCGACGGGAGTGTATTGCGTGCCGCTGTTGGAGGTTCTGGAGGCACGCAAGATCAATGTTCTTTTGGCCAAGCCATCGAGTCTGAAGTCGGTCAATGACCGCCGGAAAACGGACATGCTCGACTGCCAGTGGATTCAAATGCTCCACACCTTCGGACTTCTTCGTGCTTCGTTCCGTCCGACGCAGCTTGTGGCGACGTTCCGAAGCTACAGCCGGCAACGCCGGATGCTGATCGAACAGGCATCCACCGCGGTCGAGCACATGAAGAAGGCCTTGACCCAGATGAACATTCGCGTAGATCAGGCCGTGAGCGATGTCACGGGCAAGACGGGCATGCTGATCATCCGTGCGATTCTGAAGGGTGAGCGTGATCCGCAAGAGCTTGCGAAGTTGCGCGATGACCGCTGCGCGAAAAGCGCCGAGGCCATTGCCGCGGCCTTATTCGGAAAGTACTCCGATGAGCACCTGTTCGCCCTCGATCAGGCCGTACGCACGTGGGACCACTATCAAAAGCTGATCGCCGAGTGCAACAAGCGAATCGAGCAACACGCGGGCGTTTTCGAAAAGAAAGCCTCCCGTCAGGACATCCCCAAGCCTCGCCGGATCGAGCACGTTCGGAAGAACGTTCTGACGTTCGAGGCTCGCGAACTGTTCTTCGAGCTGCTCGGTCAGGATCTGACGCAGATCGACGGAATCAGCACCGGCACGATCGCAACGTTCATCGCCGAGGTTGGAACGTCCGTCGACGGCTTTGCCACCGACAAGAACTTCGCATCCTGGTTACGGCTTTCCCCGGGGTCCAATACATCGGGCGGCAAGAACAAGTCGGGAAGGAACCTCCCGACAACCAACCACCTGGCCACGGCGCTTCGCCTTGCCGCACAGTCGCTGGAACGATCCCGATCCGCAATGGGCGCATTTTTCCGCCGCAAGAAGGCGCAGCTCGGCCCCGAGAAAGCGATCACGGCCGCCGCGCACAAGCTTGCACGAATGATCTACTACACACTCAAACAGCAGCGACCTTACGTCGATCCCGGCCCCGACTACTACGATCAACGGCACCGAGAAAAGGTCATCAAACAGATGGAAAAACGAGCCAAACACCTCGGCTATCAACTCGTCAAAGCCGCATAAACACTGGGAGTTTCTTGGAAGCGGGTGGCGGGAGGGCGCGAAGGATCCCCTGCGGAAACACGCTGCCCGCTCCGTCGGCGGGGGATCCTTCGCCGTCTTCGCGGCTTCAGGATGACACGATTGACGAAGCTGAGCGGCCATCTCTACACGGATGAGAAAAGAGCTACGCGGCTGATGACGGGCGACAATTCAGCGGGCAGCGAAGGATCGCACTTGTATGTACTTCGTCTACATGTTGACCAATCGTTGGAAGAACGTTCTCTACACGGGCGTCACGAATTCGCTCGAGAAACGCGTGTGGCAGCACAAGAACAAGACCGTTCCTGGATTCACGAAGAAATACAACTGCGATCGTCTCGTCTGGTTTGATTCGTACACCGAAGTCACCGACGCGATCGCGTGCGAGAAGCGAATCAAGGGCTGGACGCGCGCGAAGAAAAACGCGCTGGTCGACGCAATGAACTCGGAGTGGAAGGATCTCGCGGAGGATTGGTATGTGTCATCCTGAGCGGGCGGCGGGAGGGCGCGAAGGATCCCCTGCCGACGGAGCGCGTCTCGTGTCACCGGAGGGG
>DATKFO010000108.1:0-3906 GCA_035544355.1 Thermoanaerobaculia bacterium | reverse complement strand
CGGTCGAGAAGAACGAGAGCGCGCCGTTGATGGTGCGGTGCTCGGGAATCGGAATCGATGCTGCGGCTTCGACGTCGACCGCGGGAGCGTCGACGGGAGTGTGCTCGCGCGCGACGATCTGCGCGTAGGCCTCTTCGAGCGATTTGCGGTATTCGTCGCCGTCGATCGAATAGGACTGAGAGTTGAGGACTGAGGACTGAGGCTGGGGAGCGGGTTGAGGAGCGGGGGCCGACGTCGCGCAGGCAACGAAATACAACGCCAACATCGGCAACGACCAACGCATGTCGTTCATCGCAACCCCCTCGCGTCCCATTCGCGGCCTGCGGCGGCCGAGGCGTTTTTCTTACGCCAGATCGATCTTCAGATTCAGGGACAGACTTTGGATGTCGGAAGTATCGCCCAGATCGACGAATTGGTCCTGCTTCTGGAGGACTCCCGTGTCAGCATCTTCAAACGATACGGTAACACGGACCGACTTCGCGCGAGGCAGGACGTCGGGGGCGAGCTGCAGGGAGAGGTTGCGATGCACGTCGCGAGTTCGCGGGGGCGGCGCGACGACTTCCGCGGGAATGGGCTCTTCTTTTTTCGCTGCGGGCTTCGGCGTGTTCGATTGCGTCGCGCGCTTGCGCAGCGCTTCGAGCTCCGCCATCACGTCGACCGATTTCACTTTGACGGTCTTGACCTGCGGCTTCGCCTTGGCCGCCTTCTCGGTCTCGCCGAACGTGATCTCCGGTTCGGCGGCCGGCGCGGGCTTCGCGATTTGCGGCGGCGGAACGTATTGCGTTGCCAGCGGTGCGTCGGGGACTTCGATTTCGAGGACCGGCGCGTCCGCGATGATGTGTGCGTCGACGTTCGCGGCGGATCGCGCGAGCGTGCTCTCCGCGAACGGCGCTTCTTCGACGACGGGCGGTGGCGGCGCGACTTGCTCCACCGTTTGCACGGGGCGCGGCGGCTCCGGTTTCGGCGTGGCGAAGAGCGTCGAAGCGGAAATCGGCGGCGGCGTGGGCTTCGGTGCAGGTTGTGGCGGTGGAGTGGGGGCGGGTGCTGGGGGAGTGACTGCAGGAATCGGCGCGGTCGAGACTTTCTTTGGCGGCGCCGCTGCCGGTTGAGGCGGCGCCGCTTGCGCGGGTGTTGCGGCGCGGACTCCGCCGGATTCGTCGCGCGTTACGCGGAATTGCGCGGACGGTCGATTCGTCGCGATCGGCTTCGCCGGCTCTTCGCCGGTCATGCGGCGGCGCAGCGTGCGCAGCGTCTGTTTCGAGATCGTCTTGAGCGTCTCGAATACGCCGTCGCCTTTCGACGCGACGGCCTCGACGTAGTCGTATTTCTTCTCCGGGTCGATCGCGCGCGCGATGATCTCAGGCTCCGCGACGTTCGGGAGATCGCGTTTATTGAGCTGAAAGACGAGCGGGATCTCGTCGACGGAGAGCCCGATCTCAGCGAGATTTTCGCGGAGGTTCTTGAAGCTCTCCACGTTCGCGTCGATCATCGCTTTCTGCGAGTCGCAGACGAACACGATGCCGTCGACGCCTTTGAGCACGAGCTTGCGCGTGGTGTTGTAGAAGACCTGTCCCGGAACGGTGTAGAGCTGCAGGCGCGTCTTGAATCCGCCGATGACGCCGACGTCGATCGGCAGGAGATCGAAGAAGAGCGTGCGATCCGTTTCGGTCTCGAGGCTCACCATTTCGCCGCGGCTCTGCGGCGAGGTCTTCGAGTAGATGTGATGGAGATTCGTGGTCTTCCCGCAGAGGCCGGGACCGTAGTAGACGATCTTCGCAGCCATCTGCATCGTTGCGTAATTGAAGAAGACCATCGCTAATGGTGCTCCGGGGAATCGCGGTCGATGCTAGCACCCGCTACTCATCAGTAGCAAGGTTCGCACCGGTCGCGCTCGCCGCGATCTCACGAGCCAGAAGTTCGTAGATTGTCGCGAGTTGCGCGTCATTCGCGAGCGCGCCGAGGTGGCGTTCGAGCACTTCGCGGTCGCCGCGTGCGGCGGGTCCGGTGAAGCGCTTCGCGTCCTCGAAACGCCGCCAGTTTTCGATCGCGGAGCGAGCGAGCGCGACGAGGTCTTCACGCACGTCGTGCACGCCTGCGCGCGTCATCAGGCGTTGCGCGATGTCGAGCGCGGCGGCGACGTAGTTCGATCCGAACACGGCCGCCGCGTGATAGAGCGCTTTCTGTTCCGGCGAGACTTCGGCGAAGCGCGCGCCCGCTGCGGCTGCGATGAGCTTCGCAGTGTGGCGATGTTTTCCTTCGAAGACGAGCAGCGTGTCCGCGAGGTCGGAAGGCTCGCCGGCCGGCGGCAGCGATTTCAACGGATGCAAGGAGAATCCGTCGCGTACGCTGCTCTTCGCGCCGCTCGCATGAAAGATGATCGCGTTGGTCTCGGGGATCATCGCGGCGACGCTGTCGATCGCGGAGTCGCTGACGGCGATCAGGAGTAACTCCGAATCGCGAGCGACGTCGGCGAGATCTTCGCGCGCGGTGCCGAGCAGCTCCGCGATGTGACTGTGCGACTGATCGCGCAGCCACACGCCGGACAGCGGCCAGCCGATGCGACTCCACGTCGATCCGTAAGCCCACGCGGCGCGGCCGCCGCCGAGAATGCCGAGGCGCATGATGTTTAGGAGTGCGGTGGCAGAGCCACGCTTTCGAATCCGGATCGAAAAGCGGTGGCTTTGCCACCGCACTCCTAAACACAAGCGTATCCTTTCTCCAATGCTCTCTCTCGCATTTGTCATCACGATCCTCGCCGCTCCGCCGACCACCTGCGCGCTTCCCGGCGATTACGAGCGTGCGCTCTGCGCGTACCAGCGCCGCAATTTCAGCGACGCGGAGTCGAAGTTTCGCGCGATCATCGATCGCGGCGTGGAAGAGCCGCAGACGCTGCACGCGATCTACTTTCTCGCGCGCACGCTGATGAAGACGGGGCGCTTCGAAGAGGCGTCGATGCTGCTCATCAGAATCTACTCGCTCGACAAGCCGTTCTATGACGGCTGGAACTGCGACTACCTCCTGGGGGAATGTCGCAAGGCGATGGGGAAGGGATGAACCGAACGATGAACACGGAACACGGAACACGGAACGCCGGCAGGAGAGAACGTTCCGTGTTCCGCGTTCCGCGTTCCGCGTTTTTCTAACCATGCCGCAACCCCAGTTCGAGCTCAGACGCAAGCTCCTCCAGCTCGAGGCGCTTTATGACGTCGGCCAGGCGCTGAACACGCTCAGTGCCGAGGATGAGCTCATCGAGGAACTGATGCACCGGGCGGTTTCGGTGCTCGATGCGACGAGCGGATTCGCGTTTTCACTCGACGACAAATTGCACGTGCAATCGCTCTTCGTGTTCGGCATCGAAGCGCCGGCGCACGATGCGGTGCTCGCGGAGGCGCCGATCAAACAGGTGATCGCGTCGCGCGAGCCGATCTCCGTGACCGTCTCGAAATTCCTCGGCGGCGCGGGCAGTGATTTGCTGATCGCTCCGATGATCTCGGGCGATGTGATCGTCGGCGTCATCGGCGTCGGCGGTAAAGAAGTGCGCGGCGCGAAAAGCGGCAGCTTCGTCGAAGACGATCTGCGCTTTCTTTCCTCGATCGCATCGATCGGCGCGGCTGCGGTCGACAACACGCGGCGTTTTCACCGGCTCGATCTCGTGCGCGAAACGCTCGAAGACGAGAACCGCGCGCTCAAGCAGCGCATGCTGCGCGAGTACTCCGATCGCCTGATGGTCGGCGACTCGCCGAAGATGCAGCGCGTGATCGATCTCGTCGCGCGTGTCGCGGACAGCCAGGCGAGCGTGCTCATTCGCGGCGAGTCCGGCACGGGCAAGGAGATGGTGGCGCGCCTGATCCATGGCAACTCGCCGCGCAGGGACGGGCCGTTCGTGGCCATCAACTGCGCGGCGCT
>DATKFO010000107.1:0-2213 GCA_035544355.1 Thermoanaerobaculia bacterium | reverse complement strand
AGATCGGCACCGCATTCGCCGTGGCCTGGTGTGATTGACAACTGAATGAGCGTTCATTCATACTGACCAAACCTTCTCGCGGTAGGAGTTTTCAAATGGCAGAGACCAAGACCCAGGGCGCCGTCGAGGCGATGGAAGTCGCTGAGGCCTCACGTGAAACGGAATGGGAATAGCCGTCATTCGTCGGCGACCTTTTCCTCGGCAAACTCATTCTCGACCTGATCCACCCGTTTCCCGAACAGCCCGCGGCCGACAAGGCCGAGGCGGACGAGTTCCTGGCGAAGCTGGAGCGGTATCTGGCGGAGAACGTCGACGCGGATGAGATCGACGAGAAGGGCGAGTATGACTACGAGCTCTTCAAAGGCCTCAACGAGCTCGGCGCGTGGGGCATGAAGATTCCGAAGGAGTATGGCGGCCTCGGATTCAGCGCCACGAACTACAACCGCGCCCTCGGCCTCGTCGCGACGTGGTGCGCGAACACCGTGGCGTGGCTCTCCGCCCACCAGTCGATCGGCGTCCCGCAGCCGCTCTAGTTGTTCGGCACCGAAGAGCAGAAGAAAAAATATCTGCCGCGTCTCGCGAAAGGCGCAATCTCCGCGTTCGCACTGACTGAGCCCGGCGTCGGCTCCGATCCCGCGAAGATGCAGACGATGGCCGTCCCGACCGCGGACGGCACCGGCTGGATCCTCAACGGTCAGAAGCTGTGGTGCACGAACGGCCTGAAGGCGGAAGTGATCGTCATCATGGCGCAGACGCCGCCGAAGATCGTCAAAGGAAAAGAGAAGAAACAGATCTCCGCATTCATCCTCGAGATGAACACGCCGGGCGTCGAGATCGCGCATCGCTGCCAGTTCATGGGCCTGCGTGGCATCGGCAATGTGCTCATCAATTTCAAAGACGTGTTCATCCCCAAAGAGAACTTGCTCTCGGAAGAGGGGAAGGGCCTCAAGCTCGCGCTGATCACGCTCAACACGGGGCGCCTCACGATTCCCGCGGGTTGCGCGGCCGGCGCGCGCCGCATGCTCGAGATCGCGCAGGATTGGGTGAACGAGCGTGTTCAGTGGGGCGCGCCGATCGGCAAGCATGAAGCCGTCGCGGCGAAGCTCGCCTGGATGGCATCGCACACATTCGCGATGGAAGCGATCGTGTGGCTCACCTCGGGACTCGCGGATCGCGGCAACGTCGATCTGCGTCTCGAAGCGGCGATGGCGAAGCTGTTCAACACCGAAGTCGGCTGGCAGTGCGCCGATCACCTCGTGCAGATTCGCGGCGGACGCGGATACGAGACCTCGCAGTCACTCCGCGAGCGCGGTGAGAAGGACTACGCCGTCGAGCGCATCCTGCGCGACATGCGCATCAACCGCATCTTCGAAGGAACGAGCGAGATCCAGCATCTCTTCATCGCGCGCGAAGCCGTCGATCCGCATATGAAGCGCGGCTACAAACTGCTCGTGCCCGAAACGCCGGTGGGTGAGAAGGCCGCAGCGGCCGCGAAGGCCGGCGCGTTTTACGCCGCGTGGTATCCCTCGCGCTACCTCGGTTGGAGCCGCTTCCCGAAGCATTCCGAGTTCGGAAGACTCTCCGGTCACATGGGCTTCATCGAGCGCCAGTCGCGCCACCTCTCGCGCTCGATCTTCCACGCGATGATGCGTTACCAGGCGAAACTCGAGCGCAAACAGATGGTGCTCTTCCGCATCGTCGACATCGGAACCGACCTCTTCGCGATGGCCGCATCGATCAGCTACGCAACCATGCTCGCGAAGAAGGGCGGCGAAACGAAGAACGCAATCGAGCTCGCGGACCTCTTCTGCAAAGAAGCCCGCACACGGGTCGAGCAGAACTTCCGCACCCTCTTCTCGAATCACGACGAAGAGGCCTACCGCGTTGTGCAGCAGCTGATGAAAGGCGAGTACGACTGGTTCCAGGGCGACCTCGTCCAGCCGGTCACGCCGACGGTGGAACAGGTGGAACAGGCGATTCGGAAATTGGCGTAGATCGCTCTCCTCTTCGAACGAAAAGGCCGGCGCTTGCCGGCCTTTTGTTTTTGCGCGATTACAATCAACGCGTGAGCACTTTCATCGAGCGAGTGTCGCTCATGAATTACAAGAGCATCGCGCATTGCGACGTCGAGCTCCGTCCGTTGACTGTGGTTGTCGGTCGAAACGGGTCAGGCAAGAGCAACTTCATCGACAGTCTGCATTTCGTCGCAGACG
>DATKFO010000106.1:0-2155 GCA_035544355.1 Thermoanaerobaculia bacterium | reverse complement strand
GTCGACGAAACGCTCAGCGAAGTCGCGGAAGCGGCTGCGGCGCGTCGACGGCAGGGTCGCGGTCATCGTCATGGTCAGGCGCTCTCCAGGCGGACGCGCGGATCGAGCAACGAATAGAGGATGTCGACGACGAGATTGATCGTCACGAACAGGATCGCCGTCACCAGCATGTAGGCGATGATCACGGGACGATCGAGCGTCTTGATGGAGTCGATGATCAGCTTGCCGACGCCGGGCCACGAGAAGATCGTTTCTGTCACCACGGCGAATGCGATCAGCGTGCCGAACTCGATGCCGAGCACGGTGACGATCGGGATCATGATGTTCTTCATCGCGTGCAGGCCGACGACGCGCGCCGGCCGCAAGCCCTTGGCGCGCGCGAAGCGGATGTAGTCGGTGAGCAGCACTTCCGTCGCGCCATTGCGTGTCAGCCGGATGATCAGCGAGATCTTGTAGAGCGCGAGCGTCGCGGCCGGAAGCAGCAGATGCTTCAATCCATCGATCGTGAGGAACGAAAAGGACGCGCCGAGCAAGGTCGCCGTCTGGCCGCGTCCGGTGACCGGCAGCAGGCCAAGCTCCACGGCGAAAACAATGATCAGAAGGATGCCGATCCAGAATGTCGGGATGCTGAAGCCGAGCACGGAGATCGCCATGATCAATCGCCCCGCCGCGGATTCGCGTCGAAGGCCCGCCCACACGCCGAGCGGAAATCCGATGACGACAGCCATCAGCATTGCGACCGCCGCGAGCTCGAGCGTCGCCGGCAAGCGTTCGAGCACGATGCCGAGCGCGGGCAGGCCGAACGCATAGGAGCGGCCGAGATCACCGCGCAGCAGGTTGGAGAGAAACGTCAGATACTGCTCCCACAGCGGCCGATCGAGGCCGAGCCGCGCCGCTGCTTCCGCGCGGCACGCCTGCGCGCAATCGGGCCCGACGAGCACGTCGATCGGATTTCCGATCAGGTGCACGCCGAAGTAGACGATCAGCGTGATCGCGAAGATCACGAAGACGCTTTCGATCATGCGGCGCAGGATGAAGACGGTCATGAAGCGTCTCTCTGCAACACGAGATTGCCGGTCGCGTCGATCTCGCCGCGCCAGCCGGAAAGAACGAGGATGGTCGTGTCCTCCTGCTCGATGATCGCGGGTCCAACGATCGTCGCGCCGCGGCCGAGATCGCCACGCAGATGCACGGCGGCGTCTTGGCGTCCGCCGTTCCAGTAGACGGATCGGCGCGACGGTTTGGCGGCGCCGTTTTTCACTTCCGCTTTCGGCAAGCCGATATCCGGCACCTTGCCGATCACGCGCAGGCGCACGGTCGTGATCTCGATGCGGGTTTCGAGATCGCGGAAATTGTAGCTGCGCTCATGCGCCTGATGGAAGAGCTCGCCGAGCTTTGCCAAGTCGAGATTGACTCGCAGCGCGTCGTCGATCGACACCGCGAGATCGTACGCCTGCTCGCCGTAGCGCATGTCGACGACTCGCTCGAAGCGGGTCTCGCCGAGAATCGCGCCTTCCGATGCGATCCACTCGCGTCCGTCCGCCTCGATCGCGTCGAACGTTTGCGCAAGTACGTCAGCCGCATTCGCATCGGCGAGGTCGACGTATTTCGAGCGCACATAGTCGCGCTTCACGTCCGACAGGAGCGCGCCGAGCGCGCAGAACGTGCTGGGCGCCGCGGGCACAATGATCGTCCCGATGCCGATGTCGTCGGCGATCAGGTTCGCCTGCGTCGGGCCGGCGCCGCCGAAGGGCACCAGCGCATAATCGCGAATGTCCTCGCCGCGCTGCGCGATGTTCTTCGCCATCTCCGTGGCCATGACGGCGGTCGTCACGCGCAACGTCGCTTCCGCCGCTTTCACCGCCTTGTCCGGTCCGGTAAAGCCGATTCTGTCGGCGATCTTCTCGAGCGCGCGCTCGGCGGCGGCGCGGTCGAGCTTCATGCGCCCGCCGAGAAAATGATCGCCGTCGATCAAGCCTGTCAGCAGATAACAATCGGTGACGGTCGGCTGATCGCCGCCGCGGCCGTAGCACACGGGACCTGGTAAAGCGCCCGCGCTCTGCGGGCCGACCTTGAGCACGCCGTGCGTGTCGACCCACACGATCGAGCCGCCGCCCGCGCCGATCGCCGATACGTTGACGACGGGAACGATGAT
>DATKFO010000105.1:0-2297 GCA_035544355.1 Thermoanaerobaculia bacterium | reverse complement strand
CTCCTTTGAGTTACGGGTTTTTCCGTACCCGAGCCCGAGCCCGGCTTCTCAAAAACCGGGCACGGGCACGGGAGCGGGCTCGGGCACGACGAGCTACTTTTTCGTGCGAATCTTCGCGAGATCGCGAATGTAATCCGCGTTCACACCTGCTGCGGCGAGGCGAGTGAGATCCTTCACCGAAAGATTTGCGTAGCCAGCGTCGGCGAGCGATTTTACGAACTCCGGTTGCACGCCCAGCGAGCGCAGCGTTGTTGCGTCGCGTGCGGTTTTGATCGGCGCGCCGGCTGCGAGCATGTCGCGCAGGTATTCGGGCGTCACGCCGACGGCGCGCAGCGAGACCATCTGGCGAATCGTCGCGGCGGGGAACACTTTGCGAATGTCGCTGACGTATTCAGGCGTCACGCCCATCACGCGCAGCTGCACGAGCTCGTCGATCGAGAGCTTCTCCGAATCAGGTTTGTCGGCGGGCTCGTCGAACAGCGGCATCGCTTCGAAATCGACCATCGCCATCGGAGTCATCGGCGGAATCGGCGTCAGCGGTATCTCGGGCATCGGTGCGGGTCGCGGCGCGACGACGGCCATCGGACGCGGTGTCGGTGCGGCGGCGACTGCCGGCGCGACGTTGACGGTCGGTGTGCCGCGCGGAACACGCGGCGCGCGCGGTGTCGGCGGCGGCGTGGGTGCAGTGGCTCCCGGAACGACAGGAAGGTCTTCGATGATGACGGGTGCGGGCGCGGCGGGAGCGGGCGGCGGTGTGGGCGGCGCTGGCTCATCGCTCTTCGCGGGCAGCGACGGCGCGACGAACAGCAGCGTGACGAACGTGACCGTCGCGAGCGCGGCGGCCCATCGCGACGAAACGCCGGCGGCATCGCGCGGCGCAGCGATGCGGCGGATGCGATCGAGCAGCGAGCCGCCGTTCGATGCGACCGCCGCGGCGGGCGTGGTCGCGCGCAATTCTTCGAGTCGCGTGAGCGCACGGGCGTACTGCAAGGCATTGCCGGTTACCGCGACCGCGAGATCGTCGCAACAGTTCTCGCGCTCGATGCGCACGCGGCGGGACATCCACCAAACTGCGGGGTGATAGAACATGAGCGTCTCCACGATGGCTTGCAGAAGGTTGACGAGGAAGTCGTTGCGACGAATGTGCGCGAGCTCGTGCGCGAGCACCATTTCGAGCTGCTCGTGCGAGAGGCCGGTGAGCGCGCTTGCCGGAACGAGGATCACGGGACGGAGCCAGCCGACGACGGCAGGCACTTCGACTGCGGCAGACTCGAGAAGCTTCACGGCGCGACGCAGCTGCATCGCATCGGCGATGCGCGCGACGGTGCGCGTCCATTCGATCGGAGGCTCCGCGCCGCGACGCGCGAGTCGCTGCGCGCGCACCCACGAGAACAGCAGTCGCGCGGAGAGCAGCGCGACGCCGATCATCCAGAGCAACACGATGTTCGGCAGATGGATCTGAATCCATCCGAGCCACGTGATCTCTCCGAGCGGTGCAGCCTGATGCACTGTGACATCGACACTCTTGCCGGTGCTGATCATCGCGACGGAATCCGGCTCGTACTCACGCCACGCAGTGGCGATGCCGAGGACGAGCAGCGAGGCGAGTGCGATGCACGAGGCGAGATAACGCGCGTTCGCGCTGCGGCGCGACAGCAGCGCGAGCGCAGCGGCGAGGATCGCCGCGACGAGCACGCCCTGCCACACGAGATGGAGCAATGCCCAGCCGACGGCTTCGGCAACAGGTCCGCTGAAAAATTCGGTCGCGTTCATTCCGTCTCTCCTTCCAGCCGGTCGAGCAACGAGCGGATCTCGCTCAATTCCTGAGTCGAAGCCTTGCGCCCCGACAGCGCCTGCATCACGAGCTGCGCAGGCGAGCCGCCGAACGCGCGATCCATCAGATCGGCGAGCAGTTGCCGCTGCGTGCGTTGCGCGCTGTGCCGCGCGCGATACACGTGCGCGCGCTGCGACTCGTCGCGAACGACGAGTCCCTTGTCGGTCATGATCTGCAGAAGTTTGAGGACGGTGGTGTAGCCGGTGTCCTGCGCGGAGGCGAGCGCCTCGTGAACTTCGCGGACCGTGCTGGCCCCGCGCTCCCACAAAACCCGCAGAATCGCGAGCTCCGCATCGGTCGGCCTCGGGAGGGGTTTATCCATACGCTACCTCGTACGAACGCTTATACGAAAGGTTTCGCATGGCTGTCAACGAAAAGTTTCGTAGATCAAGCGTCGATTTGGACTGCGGCGATCGCAATCGCCGCTTTTTGACAGTTTTCGCGATGGCTGTGCAAGAGCGGC
>DATKFO010000104.1:0-3460 GCA_035544355.1 Thermoanaerobaculia bacterium | reverse complement strand
ATGGGAAAACGGTACGGGAAGGGCGGGTTGGGGGCTTGTAAAAAGTTGGCTTTGGGCGGGGCGGACAACCTGGAGAGGTTGTCCTACGTTTCTGAGGCCGTTTTTTGGCCTTCGAGCCATTCGCGCCAGAGCCATCGATATTGGTCGGGACTCGTGCACAGGCCTTTTCGTACGGGGTTGTGCGCGATGTATTCGGCGGTCTTGCGCAGGTTTTCTTCCCGTCGCAGCTCGTGATCAAAGGACTCGTGCTGCCAGACGGCTCCCTTTGTCTGCAATGCAGCGTTGATCGATCGCGCGGAGGAGCCTTTGATGCCTTGCAGGATCGTTGAGAGTGCGTACGACCATCCACTGCGGTCGTAGAGCGGCGTGATCAGGATGTGCGCGTGATCCGGCATCACGACCGCGGCGTGGAGCCACATTCTTCGCTGGTGATCGAAGACGATGTGCCGCATCGCGGCGTCGCGTGCGACGTCGGGCAAGACGCGGCGATCTTTCGCGATGAAGGTTACGAAATAGGTGCGCGAGTCGGATTGGAAGTGAGGCAGGTGTCTGCGATAGGAACGCCGGTCGACGATCATTGCGAAAATGTCCCTCGGCCCGCGATGCGCGACAAGAAAAGCTACGCCACGTAGGGCCGCCTCTTAGGCGGCTCGGGTGGGATGGGGGAAAAAGCTACGCGAGGTAGGGCTGCCTCTCCAGGCGGCGCTGTAGAAAATTTACCTTTTGGCGAGGGCGGACAACCTGGAGAGGTTGTCCTACGTTTTTCACGTAGGGCCGCCTCTTAGGCGGCTCGGGTGGGATGGGGGAAAAAGCTACGCGATGTAGGGCTGCATCTCCAGGCGGCCCGTGTAAAAAATTTGCCTTTGGGCGAGGGCGGACAACCTGGAGAGGTTGTCCTACGTTACGCGATGAGGCCGAGGAACTTTAGGCGGGCGCGGTAGCGGAGGCCGGCGGCTCGCGGGCTGAATTGTGCGCGCATCGTTGCTTTTGCGCGCTCGCTGATTTGCGCGCGGAAGGCGGCGTCGTCGACGAGGCGGCGCATTTGCTGCGCGGCGTGATCGAGGTCGGGGTCGGCCCATTGTTCGCCTGCGCGATAGGGGCCGTGCGTTTGCTCGAGCGTTACGAGCTCGTAGGCGATGGGGCAGGAGTTTGTTGCGTCCATGAAGTCCATGTTGCCCGACCAGCCGGTTGCGACGACTGGTTTGCCGAAGTACATCGCTTCGGCGGGGATGAGTCCGAAGCCTTCGGCGTGATGCAGTGACACGAATGCATCGCATGCGGCGATGAGTCCGTTCGTCTGCGCGCGCGAGAGCATGCGCTTCGTCACGTACACGTTCGGGATTCCGCGGAGTTGCTCTTCGAGGGCGGCGTAGCGATCGGGAAATTCTTTGGCGTGACTGGTCTTGATCAGCAGCGACGCAGGCGTGTTGATGCGGCGGAATGCTACGACGGCGCCGAGCGGGTTCTTTCGCGTCTTGCTCGTGAGGTCGAACATCGAGAGAAAGGTGAAGCGGCCGGCGGGAACACCTAATTCTTCGGGCGTGCACGACTCGATGTCTTTGACTTCGATTCCGTGCGGCATGTGCAGCACGGGAATCGTGACCTTCTTGCTGACGGCGCTTTGGATGAACGCGCTCGGCGCCCAGATTTCGTTGAGCGGTCCCGCCGATGCGATCCATTCATCGGGCAGCTCGGGCAGCTCCCAATGCCAGACGCCGATGTTGTACGCGCTCGCGCTGAAGAGGTGCGGGAGCTGATGGTGCACGTGCAGCGTCATGTCCGCATTCACGTGGTAGACGCTGGCGCGATGGATCGCTTCCTGCGCGAGCGGGTCGGTGGCGTCGACGTCGATGAGATCGCTCGGCAGCGCGACGGCCTCGCACGATTTCTGACAGAGCCGCGCCGATTCGCCGACGCCGGTTGCGCGCGTCGTGTAGCCGACGACGTTCAGTCCCGGCGGCAAGGACGTTCCTCCGCGCAGGGTTACGGGATCGTGGCGGCCGAGGAGGAACTCGCGTGCAGTCGTGCGCAGTCCTTTCGGAATCAGTTGGACGATCGGACGAACGCGCGAGAGGACGTTGTACGTGTGCCATGCGATCTTCGCTGCGAAGTTGCTGCGTTTGCGCTCGCGAAGATCGCGGAACACTTCAGGATGCGCGAACGGATCGGGTCCGCACGACGTTTGGAGCGCGCTCGACTGGCGATAGTTGATGCGCACGAAGTCGGGGAGCGGTGATCCATCGGCGAAGACGCCGTATGCGTAGCGCGATTTTTTTGACGACTCGTGCCCTGCTGCTCGCAGCGCGGCGAGATAGTGTTCGAGGAGCTTCGCTGCGTCGCCGATGTCGTCGATCGTCAGGACGTCGTGCCTGGAGAGGAGTCGCGGTGTGGCGGGATCGGCGCCGCTGAAGTGAAAGAAGCGCAGCGGCTGGCCGTTGACTTCGTGTTGCACGACGCTGCGCTGCCGCAGGTTCCAGTACGCGACGTTGTATCCGTCGTGACGAAGAATCTGCACGCCGGGAAAGAGTCCCGGCGCGAGGTCGATCCACTTCTGATCGACGAAGAGTCCGCGCTCGACTTCGACGACGCATTGGAACTCGAGCTTTGCTTTCCACCAGTCGAGAAAGGTTTGGAGCGCGGGCTGGCGGGAGACTGCGAGAAATCCGAGGTTATAGGTGCCGGCTTGCAGGATCGCTCGCTCGCTCGGATGCCCGTCGCCTTCGATCGAGCCGGTGAGATGCGGAGTGAGCGTGAGGAACGTATCGGGCGGCGACGCATCGAGCTCGGTGAGGCGGCTATAGAGATGAATGTCGGGATCGAGATAGATCACGCGATCGTAGCCGCGCGCGAAGAGATGCTCGAACATCCACGGTTTGACCGCGGTGTTGAGCTCGAGCAGCGTGTAGCGAAAGCAGAATTGTTTGCGATTCGGCAGCGGCAGCGCGTCGGTGGAAACCGTCGTGAACAGCGGCTCTTCGAGAGGAGTGGCGGACGTGTCGCCGACAAGGAGGACGTAGCGATCCCACTCCGGATGAATGTCCTTCGCCGTGCCCATGAGGACGCGCGCGTATGACCGATAGTTCGGTGAAACGATCGAGAAGACTGCCGTGGTCATCGAGACATCGAGCGCGCAGGATACAGCGGTGAGAGTGGGCGGTGAGAGTGGGCAGTAGACAGTGGGCAGTAGGCAGAGCACTAAGCAGAGAGTCTTGCTTTTCTGTTCTGCTCACTGCCTACTGCTCACTGCCCACTCCCAGCGTCCACCACCGCCACCCCGTCACTTCTTCGCGGCTTCGAGCTGTTTCTGCATGTCGGCGAAGCTCTTCTGCACTTCGCCTTCTTTGTTCTCGTACTTCGAGAGCTCTTGCGCGTAGGCGTTCAGCACGTTCTCGTATTTCGAAAGCAGCTGGCGGTTGTAGACGATCGCGGGATCCTGCTGTTGCTGCTGCGCGTTCTGCTG
>DATKFO010000103.1:0-2808 GCA_035544355.1 Thermoanaerobaculia bacterium | reverse complement strand
AATCGCCGAGCGCGAGGCGATGGCGATCCTTTGCCCAGCGCACCGGTTCGTACGGGATGCGCAGATCGCGATAGATGTCGTCGTAGAACGCGTCGGCGCCGATCAGCAGTTCGTGCACGCGCGCGAGAAACGCGCCCGACTCTGCGCCCTGGATGATGCGATGGTCGTACGTCGACGTCATCGTCATCACTTTCGAGATGCCGAGGTCGGCGAGGATCGCGGGATCTGCGGCGGAGTACTCGGCGGGGTAATCGATCTGTCCCGTCGCGAGGATCGCGCCTTGCGTCTGCATGAGGCGCGGCACCGATGCGATCGTGCCGATCGTGCCGGGATTCGTGAGCGAGATCGAGGTGCCTTCGAAGTCCGCGATCTCGAGTGTGTTGTTGCGCGCCTTGCGGACGACGTCGTTGTAGGCCTTGAGGAATTGCGCGAAGTCGAGCGTCTGCGCGCGCTTGATGTTCGGCACGAGCAAGGAGCGCGAGCCGTCTTTCCGCTCGATGTCGATCGCCAGTCCGATGTTGACGTCTTCGCGATCGAGACGCGTCGGCGTGCCGTCCTGCATCGTGAACGCGGCGTTCATCCGCGGATGGTCTTTGAGCGATTTGACGATCGCCCACGCGACGATGTGCGTGAAGGACGCTTTGGACTGTCCGCCGAGCGCGAGGTGATTGTTGATGACGCGCCGGTTCTCTTCGAGGACTTTGACCGGGATGTTGCGGACGGACGTCGCGGTGGGGACGGAGAGCGACGCCTCCATGTTCTGGACGATTTTCGAAGCGGCGCCGCGGAGGGCGACGGGGGTGCCTGCTTGCGGTTTTGCTGCGGGCTTAGGTTCGGGCGCGGGCACGGGAGCAGGTGCGGGCACGGTAGCTGAGGGCTGAGGACTGGGGGCTGAGGACTGAGTCAGTGGCGGAGGAGCTGCTGTCTCCTTCTCCTCCTCGTCCTGGGGCTCGACGTACTCCGCGAAGAACTCGCGCCAGCTCGGGCTCACGGAGTCGGGATTCATCCGGTACTTCTCGTAGAGCTCTTCGATGAAGGCGATGTTGGCGCCGTAGGCTTGTGTGGCAGATGACATGTTTGATTCCTGGGACTGAGGGCCGAGTGCTGAGGACTGAGGCGGGAACCCAGTCCTCAGTCCTCGGCCCTCAGCGCTTTCTTGTGTGAAATCGTGTGGGACAGCGAGGTCAATCCGAGCCATCCGAGGCCGGCTGCGAATCCGCCGAGTACGTCGGAGGGAAAGTGTACGCCGAAGTACACACGCGAAAAGCCGACGCTGAGGATCGTCATTCCGGCGATGGTGTGCACGGCGGCTTGTACCGGCAACGAATGGTTCTGCACGAAGTGATGCGCGACGATCGGATACGTCGCTGCCGACAGCAATGAATGTCCGCTCGGGAAGCTGTGCGAGTCGGGGAGCTTGATGCGGCGCGCGAGCTCCTGCGGCCGCTGGCGCTGAAAGATATTCTTGAGGATCGTATTGATCGCCATCGCGCCGCCCACGGAGACGACGACCGTCCATGCGTCGTGCTTTCTGCCGCTGCGCAGCATCGCGAGCGCGGTGATGCCGGCGGCGGTGCCGATCGCGAAATGCGAGCCGAGCTGCGTGACTGCGTGCAGCACGTTGTGCGTGACCGGATTGTCGATCGTGTGCACCGACTCCATGACCATCGAGTCGATGCGATCGGCCTTCCCTTCGATGACGTGATCCGCCTGTTTCTTGAAGAACCAGAACGCGATCGTCGCGAGCACGACCCCGCCGCTGACCCCGATCGCATGAGGGAGAAATCGCTGGCGCCGCCTGGGCGGCTTTTCTTTCTTGCGCGCGTCCTTCTTCACGTCCTTCTTCACGGGGCGGAGTCTATCGCAAGGGCATCGTGTTAGCATCCTTACCACAGGTAAGGAATCATGCCGACAGCCACGGTGACCAGCAAAGGGCAGATCACACTTCCGAAATCAATCCGCGATCGGTTGCAACTCGATACCGGCGATCAGGTCGACTTTGTGGTCAACGATCGCGGTGACGTCGTCGTGCGTCCCATTACTCTCGACGTGACCGAGCTTCGCGGCCTTCTCAAGCGGTCGCGGAAACGAGCCGTGAGTGTCGAAGAGATGAACGCCGCGATCCAACGCCATCACGCGAGGAAGCGGTGATCGGTGTCGACACCAACATCCTCGTGCGCTATCTCACGCAGGATGACGCCGAGCAGGTACGCGTCGTCGATGGAATCATCGACGACGCCGTGAAAAACGGGGAGCGGCTATACGTCGACGACGTGGTCGCGTGCGAGTTGGTCTGGGTGCTTCGCGGCGCCTATCGATTCGACAAAGCCACGATCGCGTCGACTCTGGACAAGATTCTCACGACGGCGCTTTTCTCGTTCGAGGACCGCGACCTTTTGCGGAGTGCGCTCGTCCGCTATCGCGAGGGGAACGGAGATTTCGCCGATTATGTAATCGGCACGCGGAACGAGCGTGCAGGATGTGATCACACCATTACGTTCGATCGAGCTCTGGGCGGCAGCGATGGATTTTCATTGCTCCGCACGGCTCGCCGGTAGTGTCATGAAGTCGAAACTGCACAACCGTCAGGTTCGCGAGGCGAAGAAGATCGCGACCGCTTCCGATCTCAGGAAATTCTTCGCGGCATGCCGCCGTCGCGAAACCGAACGCGAGCCGGAGTGGAACGCGCATCTGCGGATGATGGATGCTTCGCGCGGCCGCGGGCGATCCGGCACGTGATCTCATCCACCTCGCGAAAAGCCGGTGCGATGATGAGTTCGTAGGGGCGGCCGGCGGCCGCCCGAACAC
>DATKFO010000102.1:0-2508 GCA_035544355.1 Thermoanaerobaculia bacterium | reverse complement strand
CACGTTCTCCGCGCGCTCGCGGCGCGAGAGCGTCGACTGCGTGCCGCGCTCGACGCGCTTCACGAGCAGCGACGGGTCGCAGCGAATGCGCGTGCGGCGCGACAACGCGCGCGCGAGCAATTCCGCCTGGTTGTAGCCGCGGCGGCGTTCTTTCGTGCGATGCATCGGCACGGGCACGATCGCATCGAATGCGTCGTCATGCTCGCGCAGTGTTTCTTCGAGCAGGCCCGCGAGTGCGTCGTCGAGAAAATCGTGGCGCTTGAATTTCAGCGCGAGCAGCAGGCGCACGAGCGGGCCGCGATATTCGCCCCACGCGTCGCACCATTCGAGGGGCAGCGGCTCGATCATGCATTCGATGCAGAGCGCGTGGCCGGAGCCCATCAGCGGCAATGCGCACGACGTGCATTTCGCGGATGTGATTCGCGGAAGCGCCCTCCAGCACGAGGCGCAACACGATGCGGTGCGCTCGCGCCATGGGAGGTTGCGCTCGCAGGCGACGCACCACGACGGCAGAACGATTCGCAGCGCCTCGCGTCCAAGGACGGACAACGCATTCGCGACCGATGTCACGGCGCGAATTGTAGAGGAGTTGCCACGATGACCACCCCATCGCTTATAGTCCCGTACATGAAAAAGCTCGCATTCGGAATCGCACTCCTGATGTTCGGCGCCGCGCCCGCATTCGCGCAGTCGACCGAGTTCGGCGTGCTGTTCGGCGGCTCCCGGCGCTTCGTCGAAGGAGCCACCCCCGCCACCGGGACTTCGCTCACGGACGACAGTTTCTCGTTCTCCGATTCGACGATCGACGTGTACTACGCCGTCGAGACCGATCCGGGCACGATGTTCAAGATCAAAGCAGGACGCATCAACACCACGGTCGCATTCGAGGAGTTCGAAGGCGACACGCGCGTGCGCCGCGACGTCGATGGCCAGGTGCAGCACATCGAAGGCGTCGTCGAGTACCGCTTCTCCGAAGCATTCGGCTCGACGGGACTCTTCGCCGGCGTCGGCCTCTACCGCAGCGAAGCGGACAATCGCGACACGACGACCGACTACGGATTCACGGGCGGATTGACCGCGGACTTCCCGCTGTCGCGCCGCTACGGAATCATCGCCGAGGCTGCCTATCACTGGACGCGTGCAGACTTTCGCGCGCGCTACGTGACGGTGGGCGCAGGATTGCGGTTCTCGTTCTAGGAGTGCGGTGGCAAAGCCACCGCTTTGTGATCCGGATCGGAAAGCGGTGACTTCGTCACCGCACTCCTAGAACGGATCGCTTCTTGCTCTCCTCCTCGCGCAGGAGGGCACATATGGCCCGAGTCAAAGATTTGATGACGCCGAACCCGGAGTGCGCGAGCGGACGCGACAGCATTCGTGACGTCGCCCGCATCATGAAAGATCAGGACACGGGAGTCGTCCCGATCGTCGAAGGAAAGAAAATCATCGGCATGATCACCGACCGCGACATCGTCGTGCGCGGGATCGCCGAGGGACGCGACATCGCGAACATGAGCGCGAACGAGCTCATGACCAAGCACGTGCGCAGCGTGAACGAAGACGCGCCGCTCGATGAAGTGCTGACGCTGATGAGCGGCGCGGAGATCCGACGCGTGCCGGTCATCAATCGGAACAATGAGATCGTCGGCATTCTCTCGCTCGGCGATGTCTCGAAAGAAACGAAGCTGCACGACAAGATCGGCCGCGCAGTCGAGGACATCAGCGAGGCTCCGCCGAACAACTAGAATCGGCGCTCCATGCGCCGATTTCTCGTCCTCGTTCTCACTCTCTTCTTCGCCGCCGCGCCCGCAAACGCGGCGACGAAGAAGAAATCGAAGAAGAAGCCCACCACCTCCGCACCGCACGCGATCACGATCGATACGCACGCGGACACGCCCACCGAGTATCTCGATCACCCCTTCGACCTCGGCATGCGCAACACGACCGGGCACTTCGACTATCCGCGCATGAAGGCCGGCGGACTCGACGCGGAGTTTTTCGTCGCGTACGTTCCCTCGAAATACGCGAATCGCGGCGCGACCGCGTTCTGTCTGCAGCTCATGGAGACCATCCACGAGATGGTCGAGCACTATCCGAACGACGTGCGCTTCGCGGCGTCGACGTCCGACATCCGCAGGATCGTCGCGGGCGGACATCGCGCGATTCTCATCGGCATCGAAGGCGGCCACGCGATCGAAGACTCGATGGAATCGCTGCGCGCGTTCTATCGCCTCGGCGCGCGCTACATGACGCTCACGCACACGAACACCAACAACTGGGCCGACTCGTCGGGCGACGACGCGAAACACGGCGGCCTCACCGATTTCGGACGGCAGGTCGTCGTCGAGATGAACCGTCTCGGCATGCTCGTCGACGTTTCGCACGTCAGCGACGACACGTTCTGGGACGTCATCGAAGTCACAAAGGCGCCTGTGATCGCATCGCACTCCTCGGCGCGCGCGCTCGCCGATCACAAGCGCAACATGACCGACGACATGCTGCGCGCCGTCG
>DATKFO010000101.1:0-2967 GCA_035544355.1 Thermoanaerobaculia bacterium | reverse complement strand
CGGTGGCGGCTCGTCATCGTCGGGAGGCGGATCGTCGGGCTCGTCGTCAGGAGGCGGGAGCTACTCGGGTGGAAGCTCGAGCGGATCGAGCAGCTACGACAGCAGCCCGAGCAGCGGAAGCAGCAGCTCGTCGAGCTCCGGCGGAGACGCCAGCTGCTCCGTCATCCTCTTCATCCTGCTCGTACTCATCGTCGTCGTCGCGCAAATCATGATCCGAGAACGCCAAAGCGATTCGGTCGGCGGCGATTTCTCGTCGGCTCCGTTGCCCGCGTCACGCATGCTCCGGCCGGGCCTCTCGCAACTTCAGCGATTCGATCCGAATTTCTCCGAGATCGTCTTCACCGATTTCTGCTACAGCCTCTTCGCGCGGGTGCACGAGGCGCGCGGAAGCGGACGGCTCGACGACTACGCGCCGTACGTCGCCCAGAGCGTGCGCGACCTTCTGAAAAAGCGCAACGCCGCAGGACTCACAAGCGTCGATGAGATCGTGATCGGCAGCTTCAAGATCGCTGCGGTGCGGGGACTCGAGCGGCCGCACGTCGAGGTCGATATCGAGATCGACGCGAATTACACGGAGACGATCGCGGGAACCATGCATCGCTGGTACGTGATCGAGCGATGGGGACTCACGCGACTGCGCGACATCCTCTCTCCCGCTCCCGAAAACGCGCGAGCCGATCATTGTCCGAAATGCGGCGCCGCGCTGCAGACGCGAACCGACGGCGCGTGTCTGCATTGCGGCACGGTCATCGCCGGCGACAACTTTCAGTGGTTCGTGCGCGGGATCTTCACCGAGAAAAAAGACGAGCGCCCGCACGAGCTCGGCGGAGGCTCCGGCGACGAGAGCGGCAGAAACATGCCGACGATCTATCAACCGGGACTCGAACAAAAACGGCAGGAGCTCACCGCCGCGGATCCGAAGTTCACGTGGGCAGCGTTCTCCGATCGCGTGCGTCACGTCGCGCAGGAGTTGCAAGCCGCGTGGAGCTCACGCGACTGGAATCGCGCGCGCCCGTACGAGACCGACGCGCTGTTTCAAATGCATCGCTACTGGATCGATGAGTACACGCGACAACGACTGCGCAACATCGTCGACGACTTCAAGATCACCGACATCCCCCTTGTGAAGGTGACGCGCGACGCGTTCTACGACGCGATCACGGTTCGCATGTACGCATCCGGCGCCGACTACACGGTCGACGACACCGGCGCGATCGTCGGCGGCTCGAAGTTCACGCGCCACTGGAGCGAGTACTGGACGTTCATCCGCAGCCGTGCAGCCGCGAGCGCAGCGGCGCGCATCTGTCCGAATTGCGGCGGTCCGCGCGACGAAGGGCAAACCGCGATCTGCAACTTCTGCGGCGGAAAGATCGTCGCGGGCGAGTTCCCATGGGTGCTGTCGCGCATCGAGCAGGACGAGTCGTACAGCTGACTGCACATTGATGGTCACGGCATGGCTCGTGAATCGAGCGTGAGGTAATCGTTTCCGATCCGGCAGCAACGAGGCGCATGGCCGTACTGGCCGCCATCACGGTCTCGTGTAACGCCGCGCGCAGCCGATTGCGCAGCGCGAGCCGATCGTGAGCATGAAGGAGTGCACGATGACCATCACAGCTCTGGAAACCATCGAACGCCCGAAGGCCACGGCCACGATGCGCGCCGTCGTTTTTCACGGCGTGAACGACATTTGCATCGATGAAGTGCCGCGCCCGCGACCCAGCGCCGGCGAAGCCGTCATCCGCATCACCCTGACCACGATCTGCGGAACCGATCTGCACATCGTTCGCGGCGAGTATCCCGTGCGGCAGGGACTCGTCATCGGTCATGAGCCCGTCGGCGTCATCCACGAGCTCGGACCGGGCGTCACCGGTTACTCCGTCGGCGACCGCGTGCTCGTCGGCGCGATCACGCCGTGCGGCCAATGCAGCGCGTGTCTCTCGGGCCAGCTGTCGCAGTGCGGACACGGTCATGATTACGAGGCGATCGGCGGCTGGCGATTCGGCAACACGATCGACGGGGCACAAGCCGAATATCTGCTCGTGCCGCACGCGCAGGCGAATCTCGCGAAGATCCCGGAGGGCGTCGGCGACGATGAAGTCGTGCTGCTCGCCGACATCGCCTCGACCGGCTTCAGCGGCGCGGAATCGGGCGGCGTTCGCATCGGTGACTCCGTCGTCGTGTTCGCGCAAGGACCGATCGGCATCTGCGCGTCGATCGGCGCAAAGCTGATGGGCGCGGCGCTCGTCATCGGCGTCGACGGCGACGACGATCGCATCGCGATGGCGCGCCGCATGGGCGTCGACGTCGTGCTCGACTATCGCAAAGACGACATCGTCGCCGAGATCCAGCGGCTCACCAGCCGCGGCGTCGATGTTGCGATCGAAGCGCTCGGCGCCCAATCGACGTTCGAGAGCGCATTACGCTCGCTGCGTCCCGGCGGCACGCTCTCGTCCCTCGGCGTCTATTCCGGAAAGTTGCAAGTTCCCTACGACGCATTCGCCGCAGGCCTGGGCGATCATCGCATCGTGACCACACTCTGTCCGGGAGGCAAAGAGCGCATGCGGCGTCTCATCGAGATGGTGCGCTGCGGACGGATCGATTTGCGTCCGCTGCTCACGCATCGTTTCTCACTCGACGACATCGGCAGCGCTTACAAACTGTTCGGAGAGCGCCGGGAAGGAGTCATGAAGGTCGCGATCACGCCATAGAACCTCTCCGTACGGGGTGGCATGTTTGCTGCTCTTAAGCGTCCTCGACAGACCACTCCAACCCGGAGGAAAAAACAATGATGGCTGCGCAGAACATTGCGCAAACCGGGGTCGACGGCCTCGATCACATTCTGGTCGGAGGCCTCCCGAGAAATCGCGTCTATCTGGTCCAGGGCGACCCCGGCGTCGGCAAAACCACACTCGGACTGCAGTTCCTGCTCGAAGGCATCCGCAACGGCGAGACGGCGATGTACATCAC
>DATKFO010000100.1:0-4014 GCA_035544355.1 Thermoanaerobaculia bacterium | reverse complement strand
GGTCTGCACGGTCCCGAGCGCAACACCACCCTCGGGCACGATGTCGCGAGTGTTGTTCCCGTAGCGCCGCGCGTGTTTGTAGATCACGTTCAGCGTCGGCTCGTTCTTCAGCTGGTTGTGCCATCCCGCCGGGATGTGGTTGCTGAAGCCGAGGTCTTTGTGAATGTAGGTCTGCGTCGCGCCCGCACCGGCACCGGGTCCGAGAATGCCAAGCTGCACCTCGAACGTGTTCTGCACTTTCTGCGGTGCATCCACGATGGCGAGCGCGAGACCGGTATACAGCCAGCCAGCCCACGGGCGATCGTTCGGTTGCGGCGTCGGGATCGTGATGTCTTGCGGCGTGTAGAAATTCTGTCCGAACACGACGCTGAGCGATTCAACCGGCTGATTCGGTGAACAGAGCGGCGTTTTCTTGCAGAAATCGATGCGAAACGTCTGCGCACGCGCAGAAAGTGATGGCCACTCGCTCGGCGTGAGTCCCATCGTGACCTTCACGCCGTTCGTGTAGAAGCGATCGCTCTTCCGTCCGATGCCGAAGTTGTCGTTCTCCCAGTAGATCGTTTGCGAGTTGAAGAGATCGAACACCTTCGCGTCGGTGATGGATGCGAGTGCGATCGTGATGGCTGCTGCGATGAATGTCTTGCGCATGGTTGCCTCCGTCAGGCTGCGTTGTCGGCCTGAATGTTTTTGAACGATGTGTTTTTGCAGCTCGCGTTGCGTCCCATGCCGAAATCGGCGAACGCGCGGCGCACGAGCGGCTCGACGTTCGGCAGTTGCGCGGGAATCGATTTGAGGATCGCGTCGCGTGCGTCGAGGAACGTCGGATTCGCGGGCACGCGCTTGAGCGAATCGACGACCATCCGCCAGCCGGTCTCATTGCCGTTCGACTTGCCGAGGAGCGTGATGAGGGCGGTCTGCATCCGGATGAGCGCGGACGCGAAGATGCTTCCGGCGACGTGCTGTTCTTGAAACGGCGTTTGCGCGAGCGAGCCGAATCCGTTCGCGAGGTTGTCGTAGGACTGCGCGCTCGCCGGCGTCGGACGTACGCCGTTTACCTTTTGCGATGCGAATGCGGCGAACGTGAAGCGTGGTGCGGGGCGATAGAAGTTTTGAATCGTGATTGCGAAGTAATCGCTCCAGCCTTCGCCGAGGGCGACGCTTTGCGGTTCCGTGAGCGCGTTCTTCTTCAGCTTGCCGCCGACGAGACGCTGCGACACGCCGTGCGCGAATTCGTGGATGACGATATCGGCGTCGAGCGCGGTGTGCTTGCCGCTCGCGCCGTTCCAGACGCCGAGACTGAGCTCGACCGGCGTGCCGTCGTTTTGCGCGCGGATGTTCGCTTCGCCCTGCGCCTGCCGCACGACGTTGACGATGAGGCGATCGCCGCCTTTGCCGCCGGTGAAGTTCTGCTGCTGGAAATTGCCGTCGGTCTCACCGAAGCCGGCGAGCGAAAAGAAGTCGTGGAGAAAGTTACAGAGGAAGAACGCATTGACGATCTGTTCGTCTTCGGAATTCACGGCTGCGATGAATTGCGGCGGTCCTGCTTGCGATGCGATCGCGCGCAGCTTCGGCGTCTTGTTCGCGAGCAGCGTCTCGACGTTGTTGCCGAGGAGCTGATTCGTGTCGACCCAGTCGCGGAAGGCGGTTGTTGGTGCGAAGGGATAGTCGGCGAGTGGGCGTGGGAACGTCATTGGCACCGGCTGCCCTTCGCCGGGATTGAAGAGATACACTTTCCCGCTGCAGATCGCGCTCGCCGACTCCGCGGCGCAGTAGAGGATTGCGTGCGCGTCGTCGCCGGATGCGCCGACGACGATCGTGAAATCGGCGACGCGATCGACGTACATCCAGACGAGCCACGCGAGCGTGCGTGTGTCGCGAAAGATCACGAGGTTCGCCTGCACCGGTTCCGCGAACGGACCCGCGGCGATCACGGTCGGGCGATTCGGCATCGGAAACGCGGCGACGACGCGCGGCTTGTAGCGGCCGCGCTCGAAGCGCGGCTCGTGCGGCGCGTGGCAGATCTCGATCGATCCGCTGCGCAGGTGGTCGTATGCGATCGCTGCCGCTTCTTCGGGACCGATGAGCGGCACGACGTCGATCGCGCCGGTATCGAGCAGCTCGTCGCCGGACGTCGTGATCACGCCGTCTGCTGCGACTTCGATGACGATCGAGTGCGGATAGATCGAGAGTCCGCGATGCTGCTGCTGCGCGTGCACGATCCGGCTGCCGCCGGAAGTCGTCTGCACGTGCGGATCGAACTGAACGTCAGCGTGGCGAAGTTGCGTTTCGGCGGCGGAGAGTGCGCGAGCGTCGTCCATATCGAACTAGACGGTCGCGCCGGGCCGATTTCACAGTCGCGTCCGCCTCATCTCGATAGTGCAGCGCCGGGCGAAATCGTTTCAGTGAGAAAATCCATCTTTGCGTCACTCCATAGTCATGGACCAAAGGAGGATCCGATGAACGAACATCTTTCGCGCTCGAGCGAAGAGCCGCGCGCTGCCGCCGTCTTCGAGAAAGCGATCGTGGCCGAGCCGGCACAGCCGCTGGCGACTGCAGTCGAGGACGTGCCGGGTTATCAGAAGCCGGGACAGGGAACCGCGCGCCTGCGCGTGATCGCAGGCGACGAGAAGGGGATTCTCGTGCGCGACGCGGCCGATGTCGCGTTCGGCAATCGCCTGCTCATGGAATCGGTGATCGGTGGCGACGATCGCGTCGCGATCCGCGACACGCGGCAGCTGCCGTGGCGTTTCATCTGCGCGCTGCGCATGCACATGCGCGACGGCAGCGACTTCGTCGGCACCGGCTGGTTCATCGGCGAGAAAACTGTGATGACCGCGGGCCACTGCGTGTTCGTGCACGATCACGGAGGATTCCCGGAGAGGATCGAGGTGATCCCCGGTCTCGATCGCACCTTTCGTCCGTTCGGCTCCGCGGTCGGCCGCCGCTTCCGCGCGCCGCAAGGCTGGATCGACAACGCCGACACGAACGTCGACTACGGCGCGATCCAGCTCGACACGCCCCTCGGACGCCGCACCGGCTTCTTCGCGTTCGGCGCATTGTCCGATGCGCAACTGCGCGAGACGGACGCGAACATCTCCGGCTATCCCGGCGATCGCGATCAGGCGTCGCGGCAATACTTCCACGCGCGCACGATCCAGCAGACGAATCCGACGCGGCTCTTCTATGACATCGACACGTTCGGCGGACAAAGCGGCTCGCCGATTTTTCTGAACGTGAGCGGGCGCCGCGTCGCGGTCGGCATTCACACGACGGGCGGCTCGCGCTCGAACTCAGGGACGCGCATCACGGCCGACGTCTTCAACAACATGAATACCTGGCGCAATGAGTGACGAGCACCGAAGCCGTTCGAGCGAGGACGCGGACGAGACGCCGAAGGCCGTGTCGGGCGCGGCGATCTCCGGCGTCGTACGCGGCGCGAGTGGCGCGCCGCTGCGCAATGCGCTGGTCTCGCTCGATTCCGACGCCGGCGTGCGCGACATCGCACAGAAGACCGGCGACGACGGGACGTTCCGCTTCGCGAATCTGCGCGCGGGACGCTACGTCGTGAACGTCCATCACGGCGGCGGTTCGTCGCAAGCGCACCTGACGGTCGATGAACAACAAGAACACGAAGTCACGATCACCACGAAAGAGGAAGGCCATGGCCACGAAGACGTTTGAAGACACGCTGATCACCGACGGATTCGACGGCGCTGAAGACGACGTCGCACCCAACGCGACCGGCATCGACAACCTCGGCACGCTCATCGCTGACGGCAGCGACGGTGAAGGCACGCCGGCGATCGAAACCACAACCTTTCGCGGCAACCTGACCATCGAGGACGGACGCCCCCATCTCGAATCGGGCGGCATTCGCGTCAGCATCACCACGTCGTCGTCCGACGAGGCGGCGCCGGGCGAGGAGGAGGACCAGCGCGCATTCAGCGCGCTGGCCGGACGAAGCGTGGAACTGCGCGGCGTGCAGATCGAGGCGACGATTTTCGAGGCGGAGAT
>DATKFO010000099.1:0-5884 GCA_035544355.1 Thermoanaerobaculia bacterium | reverse complement strand
CTGCACGAAGCCATCGGCCACGCCGCGGAACACGAACACGCACCGATCGCCTGGCCCTCATGGCTCACCGTGCACGACGAGCCGCAAACCATCGACGACTGCGGCAACGCACCGCGCATCACAAACCTCCTGCACGAACCGCCCGCATCGCTGCGACGAGAATCGTTCCGCGACATCCCGCTGCGACGCATGTCGAGTCTCGTCGCGCGCGGTGAGCACGAATTCGAATTGCCGCACGAGCGCATCGAAGTGCATCTCGTCGAGTCGGGCCACTACGAGCCGCTGACTGAAACCGTCACGCTGCGCATCGCAGCAGCAACCGACGGCACCCACGCGATCGCACCATTCGACTTCATCGCAACGCGCCACGAAATCGCGCGCGCGTTACGCGGCGCGAAAGGCGAGCCGCTCGAATATCCCGGCGTGATCTGCTCGTCCGAAGGGCAGGAGCTCTTCGTCGGCTCGTTCGCGCCGGAGCTGCTGACGGTGTTCGCATGACCGAGGTTTATCGGAAGCGCGGACGCGTTGCGCGGTGGGAAAACGGGTGGGTCGTGCGCGTCGTCGAGCACGGCGAGGCGATCGAAGACGGCGCGATGTTCACGTGTCGTCCGTTGCCGCACGAGCGCGAGGATATCGATGCGACGAACGTCGAGCGTGTTGCGGCTGCCCTGACGATGAAGAGCATCGAGCGCCTCATCATCACCGAAGGAATCGCCGATCACGAATTCGCCGATCGGCGCTGGACCGAAACGACGCAGCGCATTCACTGCGCGCTCGTGAAGGATCGCATCCGCGCCCTCATCGATCTCGCCACGTTCGACGTCGACGCGATCACGTACATCGCAGAAGTCCTCGCGCGCACCGGCGATGAGCGCGAAGCGCCGAAGCATCTGCGCCTCGCGGCGAACGTATCCGCCGCGCTGCTCCCGTCGATGAACGTCGCCAAGTCGCAAGTCGCGGAAGGCATCGACGGCAAAGGGCAGCCGATCGTCGAAACGATCGGCGCGAATTGGTACCGCCCGAGCTATCGCGTGCGTCCGATGCGCATGCCGATGAACGTGAGAGCGCACGCGACGCAAACGCAGATCGATCGCGATCTCCCCGTCGCCGTCGCCGTTCTCGAGCCGCCGTACGTGCTCATCGACGACCACGGCGCCGCGTATCCCGCCAAGCTGAACGTCACCCGCATCGAGGCCGTGGACGACCGGATCACCTTCTATCCTTACGCCGCTGGTTCCTTCGGCGCGGAGATGATGTTTTAATCGCGGGAGAGGATGGCGAACGGCAAACAGATCGAGCTTCTCTCACGCGCGATCGTGAACCGGCTCGAGGATCGCGGGCTCGTGGAGTTCGGCGACGCCGAGGCTGGGATTCAGGTCGTCGCGCGAATTCTCGAAGAGAATTTCGCCGCGGTCGACGCGATCGAGCAGGAAGCGCGTCAGCGCTTCGGACGCTCCGAGCCAACCGACGATGAATTGATGGAGGAGATGCGCCGCGTCGCCGTCGAGCGCAATTTCGTTCTGTAATGTCTCTCGAAAAAAAACAGCAGGAGCTCGAGCAGCGCCGCCGCGAAAGTGAGCTTGGCGGCGGGCAGGCGCGCATCGATCGCCAGCACGCCGAAGGCAAACTCACCGCGCGCGAGCGCATCGGTTTGCTCTTCGATCCCGGCTCGTTTCAGGAGCTCGACCAACTCGTCGTCCATCGCTCGAACGACTTCGGCATGGACAAGCAGCGCATCGCCGGCGACGGCGTCGTCACCGGCTACGGCACGATCAACGGCCGGCTCGCACACTCGTTCGCGCAGGACTTCACCGTGTTCGGCGGATCGCTCAGCGAAACGCACGCCGCGAAGATCGTGAAGATCATGGATCTCGCCGTGAAGAACGGTGCGCCGGTGATCGGCCTCAACGACTCCGGCGGCGCGCGCATCCAGGAAGGCGTCGTCTCCTTGGGCGGCTACGCCGACATTTTTCTGCGCAACACACTCGCGTCGGGAGTCATCCCGCAGATCTCCGCGATCATGGGACCGTGCGCCGGCGGCGCGGTGTATTCGCCCGCGATCACCGACTTCATCCTGATGGTCAAGGGCTCGAGCTACATGTTCGTCACCGGCCCCGACGTCATCAAGACCGTGACGCATGAAGAAGTGACGAAGGAAAAACTCGGCGGCGCCGACACGCACAATCAGGTGTCGGGCGTTGCGCACTTCGCGGCGGAATCGGATGAAGACTGCATCGCGCTCATTCGCGAACTGCTGTCGTTCCTGCCGTCGAACAATCTCGAAGAAGCACCGCTCGCGAAAACGAACGACGACATCAATCGCGTCGATCCGCAGCTCGATTCGTTCGTTCCCGAGAATCCGAATCAGCCGTACGAAATGCGCGAGCTGATCAAGACCATCGCCGACGAAGGGCACTTCCTCGAAGTGCATCAGCACTACGCGCGCAATCTCGTCGTCGGCTACATCCGCCTCAACGGCCAGTCGATCGGCGTCGTCGCGAATCAGCCTGCGTTTCTCGCAGGTGTGCTCGACATCAGCGCATCGCGCAAAGGTGCGCGCTTCGTGCGCTTCTGCGACGCGTTCAACATTCCTCTGCTCGTGCTCGAAGACGTTCCGGGATTTTTGCCGGGCACCGATCAGGAGTACGGCGGCATCATCATTCATGGCGCGAAGCTGCTCTACGCACTCGCGGAGGCGACCGTTCCGAAGATCACCGTGATCACGCGCAAGGCCTACGGCGGCGCGTACTGCGTGATGAACTCGAAGCACATCCGCGCCGACATGAACTACGCGTTCCCGACGGCGGAGATCGCGGTGATGGGCGCGGAAGGCGCGGTCAACATCCTTTATCGCCGCGCGGAAGATCGCGAAGGCCGCGTCGCCGAGTACAAAGAAAAATTCGCGAATCCCTACATCGCGGCCGAGCGCGGCTACGTCGACGAGATCATCGAGCCGCGCTTCACGCGCCGCAAGCTCATCACCGCCTTCGCCATGCTGCGCAACAAGCGCGATCGGAATCCGCCGAAGAAACACGGCAACATTCCCCTGTGAGATGAGTGGGCAGTGGACAGTAGGCAGTGGGCAGAGGAAGCGTCCTAACCTCTGCTTACTGCTTACTGCCTACTGCCCACTGCTCACTGCCTACTGCCTACTGCTCCTCGCCGCCTGCGCCCGCGAAACCCCGAAACGCAACGTCCTCCTCATCACCCTCGACACCTTCCGCGCCGATCGCGTCGGCGTGCTCACGCCGAACATTTCGCGCATCGCGCGAGACGGTGTCGCGTTCGACGACGCGCAGTCGCCGGTGCCGCTCACACTTCCCGCGCACGCGAGCATTCTCTCGGGCGCGCTGCCGCTGCATCACGGCTTGCGCAACAACGGTGCGGGTGTGTTCCCCGCCGATCGCGACACGCTGGCGACTGTATTCGCGCGCGGCGGATGGCGCACCGCTGCATTCACTGCCGCGTTCGTACTTGATCATCGCTTCGGACTCGATCGCGGATTCGAAACGTACGACGACGAGATTCCGCGCGATCCGAATGCGGACACGTCGCTCGAGTCGGAGCGACGCGGAGATGTCGTCGTCGATCGCGCGCTCGCGTGGTTGCAGCGCAGCGATGCGCGTCCGTACTTCGCGTGGGTGCATCTCTACGATGCACACGCGCCGTACGTGCCGACGTACGACGGTGAGATCGCCTTCGTCGACAAACAGGTTGGGCGCTTGCTCGAGAAAGTCGATCGCGCGAACACCGTCATCGTGATCGTCGGCGATCACGGCGAAGCCCTCGGCGAGCATGGAGAGCTCACGCACGGCCTCCTTCTTTATCAGCCGACGCTGCACGTCCCGCTGATCGTCGTCGCGCCCGGCGTCAAACCGTATCGTGTGAAAACGCCGGTGAGCACGATCGATCTCGCATCGACGGTCGCGACACTCGCGGGAACATCGATGACGCCGCAGGACGGACGCGATCTCGCGGCGGACTTGCGCGCGGCGCGCGATCCGAAAGCGAACGATCTCTACGCCGAGACCGAGTATCCATTGAACTATGGATGGAGCCCGCTCGCGTCGCTGCGCCGCGAACAACTGAAACTGATCAGCGCACCATCGCCTGAGCTCTTCGATCTTTCGCGTGACGCGCACGAGGCCTCGAACGTGCTCGCTGACAACCGCCGCGCCTTTCGCGATCTCGATTCGCGCCTCGCAGACATTCGCAAAACCGCGGTGACGATCACCGGCGCCGTCGACGCAGAAACGCGCGCGAAGCTCACCGCGCTCGGCTACGTTGCGCCGGTCTCCGCGCAGCGAAGCGGTCCGCTTCCCGATCCGAAGACCATGGTCCCGCTGCTACGCCGATTCGAAAACGCCGACGTCGCCACGCTCGAATCGCTCGTGCGCGAAGATCCTGCGAATCCCGTGTTTCGCGCGACGCTCGCGAAGCGTTTGCGCGAACAAGGTGCGATCGCGCGCGCCGTCGCGCTTCGTCGCGAGACCGTCGCACTCCTGCCCGCCGACGCAGACGCATGGTTCAACCTCGGCACGACGCTGCACGAAGCAGGCAATCGCGATGAAGCGATCGCCGCGCTGAGCGAATCGACGCGACTCGATCCGCGGCGCGCCGATGCGTATGAAGCGCTCGGCGTCATTCGCGCGGAAGAAGGCAAATTCGATCTTGCGGAAGAAGCGCTGCGCCACGCCGTCGACATCGATCCGCACAACGCGCGTGCGTGGAACAATCGCGGCAACGCCCTTCGCGGCATCGGACGGATCGATGACGCACTCGCCGCGTATCGCACCGCGATCGAGCTCGCGCCGCGCTACGCCGATCCGCACAACGGCATCGGCGTCATCTTCGTGCAGCAGCGCAGATATCCCGACGCCGTCGCGCAATTCGAAGAGGCGCTGCGCATCGCGCCCGACTTCTACGAAGCGATGCTCAACCGCGGAATCTCGTTGCAAGAATCCGGAAATTTGAATGCGGCGGCCGCGCAGTATCGCGATCTCCTCACGCAACTCCCGAAGAATGAGCGGTTCGATGCGCAGCGCGACGCTGCACGGACGTTGCTACGGTCGATGCAACGTTAACTTCCAGACCGCGTTCACTTGCTCTATATTGCGCAATCACAGCGAATTTACTTCGGTCATTTTTTCAATTTTTAGAGGAGGAGCCCCATGTCCAGGAGACTCACATCGGTACTCGTTCTCCTTTGCATACTGCTCGCTGCGACTTCATTGTTCGCACAGGGAAGCGGCGGTGTGCTCAAAGGAACAGTCAGTGACGAAACGGGAGCAGCGCTTCCCGGTGTCACAGTCACGGCGACGAACGCCGCGACCGGTTACAACCGCAGCGCAGTCACCGCAGCAGACGGCGCGTTTCGTTTTCCGAACCTTCCCGCCGGCACGTACACCGTCGTCGCGGATCTTTCGGGATTCTCATCCGTCACCGTCAACAACGTCGGTGTTGCCGTTTCGACGGAGCTCGACCTGCCCGTCACGCTCAAGCAGGCCACGGTGAAAGAGAACATCATCGTTACCGCCGAGGCGCCGCTGATCGCGACTTCGCCGGCGGTGGGAACGAGTGTCAGCCAGAAAGAGCTGGAGAACCTTCCGCTCAACGGCCGGCAGTTCGCGAACCTCGGCTCGCTCGCGCCGGGAACTTCGCTCGCGTACAACGCCGACCCGACGAAGCCCGGTCAGCTCACCATCGCGCTGAACGGCGGCATCGGACGCAACGTCAACTACCTCGTTGACGGCGGCGACAACACCGACGACACGATCGGTGGCGCGCTGCAGAACTTCAACCTCGAAGCAGTGCAGGAGTTCACGATCCAGACGCAGTCGTACAAGGCCGAATACGGCCGTTCGTCCGGCGGCGTGCTCACGGT
>DATKFO010000098.1:0-2251 GCA_035544355.1 Thermoanaerobaculia bacterium | reverse complement strand
CGGCTACACACTGAGGCTCATCTCACGCACCGAAAAGAAAGGCTGGGAGTTGGGAATGGCACTTCACTTCGAGCAGGTGCTTTATCAACTGACCGAGATCGTCACGCCTGCTCAGACGCATGGCGGTTGGGATTATCGATTTACGCCCTGGCCGGATAACCAGGTGCTTCGATCCTTTGTCGATTATCAAAATGATTCCATGGCGGAGCCGCGACAAACGCCGTGGGGCTTCGTAAAGAAATTCTTTTCCTGAAGCGGACGGACGCGATCAAAGCTTTGACAGTAGCCCGGCAAAGACGTCGAGCGCCTGCCGCATATTGGCGGGATTCTGCTCAAATCCGCCGTGACCTCCGGCGGGATCGTCAATGAACAGGCGCACGTCTCCGCCATTGCGGGTGAGCCACGTTTGCGACTCGCGCATCGCCGGACATCCGCTGATCGTCGGGTTCGGATCGTTCTCTCCGCAGTACAGAACCCAATGCGTACCGGCGAAGACGTTGGAGCCGTAGCGTCCCTGTTCGATGTCCCTATACAGCGGGTACGTTGTTTGTGCGCCGCCGGAGTTGGCGATGTTCATCAGAAACCAGGGATTCGAAGTCCGTCGGTCGAAGAACGCGATTGCATACGAACGTGCGGAGCCGCGGCTGAAGCCGTGCAGCAGGTTCCGGTCGTGCGATGCGCCGACGCGACCCAGCATTTCCGCGATCAGCGCATAGATCGTTTCGTCATCAAGATAGTCGTCCGGCTTTCCCATCCACCACTGCAGCGCCAGCAACGCGTAGCCACGCTCAGCGGCCAGGCTGTACCAATGGAAGAACTCGGCGGTCGCAAAGGCATCGGAGCCGGGCAACGTGACGATCACCGGAGTATTGACCGCTGCGGTTGGCGACCAGTAGAGCGCGAAAGTCGAATTGTCGGCGGCGAGCAGGACGCGCGCACCGGCGTTGCGCGCGAAGTCGTACTGCGGCTCGTTCGCGAGCCGCGCCGCTTCGAGCAGCGGATGCGATGGCCACGAGTCGTCACCGCCCACGGCGCGTCGCTTGGGCGACGCGAAGGCGGTGCTGGTCAGAAGCAGAGTGAGAATCAGCACCGTTCGCCGTTTGCCCATGCAAGCTCAGACGTGGATGGGCAATCCGCGTTTACTTTGACATTTCCGAGTGAATCGTCGGCGAGCGATTCGTTCCTCACGGGCTGGTACGACCGCAGCTCCGATGGGTAGTTCCGACGGTAGAATTCGACGTCATCGACAAACAGCCCGCACTTTGGAGCGAGCGGTTGACGTTGGAGCCCCTCGCGGAGAGGCATGCCGCGCTGACGTTCGATTGCTGGCAGGATGAGCGTCTTTACGCATTCATTCCATTCGATCCGCCGGGCAAACTCGGCACGCTCGAGAAGCGTTATCGAGAGCTCTCGACGCGTCGGTCACCTGATGGCAGCGAGGAGTGGCTGAATTGGTTCTTGAAAAAGAAATCGGATGACGAGTACGTCGGTCTTGTCCAGGCAACGATCCGTCGTGATTCCTCTGCCGATCTGGCCTACTTCACGTTTGCTGCACATTGGCGTAATGGTTTCGCTCATGAAGGCTGTCGCGCCGTGGTCGAGTTCCTGCTTCATCGCCGTGGAGTCAGAGAGATCGTCGCGGAGATCGACGCGCGGAATCTCGCTTCCCAACGACTGATCGAGAAGCTCGGCTTTCGGCAAGCGGCATTCACACCCAATGCCGCGGTGATCCGTGGGGTCGCCTCGGACGAATATCGTTACGTGCTTGGTCCAAATGACTGGAAGCGACGAATTCAGGTGAAACAAATCTCGCCGGCGTGATCTCGGTTTACTGCGCAAGAGAATCGCGCCCGTGCAAGGACGCGACCTTGCGTGTCGAGCAAAGCATCGACGTGTTGGCTGCGGGCGACTGACGTCATGAGTCACTCTCGAGCACTTGCGGAATCGACGAACTACATCGTCGTGCACGAGTTCGAGGATGTGGTCATTGTCGGCAAGCGTTCGGGGACGACGATCCGTCTTGGGAGTCATTACGGCGATGCCCAGGTGGCGGTCATTGCTGACGATGAGTCGTGGTTCGCTGCCGGAGGCGATGGCGTAACGCTCCATCATGCCGTCGCCGGATTTCACGAGTTTCTTCGCAGCGGATCGGTGGTCGCGGAAGAGCCGGTGACCCTTCGATATCACGATCGCGAAGCGGGCGAGGTCACGCTCGATGCAATGCAGCGAACGTTCGCAAAGTCCGTCCGCG
>DATKFO010000097.1:0-4638 GCA_035544355.1 Thermoanaerobaculia bacterium | reverse complement strand
CGCAGCGATCAGCGTCGTCATCGTCACGCTGATCGTCTTCCTCGGCACGGAGCGCACGGTCGCGCGCTTCAAGCCGAACGAGTTCGAGCAGGCGACGCTCGTCGGGCGACGCATCGGCATCAGCGCCGCGTTTCATCTCTGGCAGCGCTTTCCCGTCGCCGGCACCGGCCTCGGCACGTTTCCGAATGTCGTGTCGATGGAGCAATCGCTCGATCTCGAGAAGATCTATCACCACGCGCACAACGACTACTCCGAGATCGCGGCGACGAGCGGAGCCCTCGGATTCATGGTCATGATCGTCTCGCTGATTGCCGGCTACGTCGCGCTGATGCGCGTCACGTTTGCGGAATCGGCGACGGCGCTGACGTGGAAGCGCCGCGCGTTTCAGGCGGCCGCGCTGGCAAGCATCACCATCGCGATGGTGCACGCGCTCTTCGATTTCAATTTCTTCATCCCCGCGAATCCCGCCACGCTCGCCGCGATTGCCGGCGCCGCGGTGGCGGTGCACGATCACGACAAGCGCACGCGCCGCTCCGTGTGATTGCGCGTGAAGCGATTCACGAGACGCACTTCGATCTTGTGCAGCCCTTTGCTCGGGATCTCGAAGTGCACGCCGGCTCCCTGCGCGGTCACCGCCGCTTCCGCGACGCGCGCGCCATCGAGGAACACTTCGACGTACGGCGGCACTTCGTCGCTCTGCACCAGCGTCATCGTGATCGAGACCGTGCGCGGCGCGCTCGCGTAGATCCAGCGATACGCCGAGCGGCAGAGATCGCCGGAGCAGGTGTCGTCCCACGTTTTCGGATCGCCGTATTTGGATGCGAGCTCGGTGCGGCGCTGCGCAGCGAGCGCGGTGTTGCCGAGGATCTCGGCGACTTCCGCCGCGGTCTCGAGACTTTGCGGATCGTCGCTACCGGCGGCGAGTAGCTGCGCTTCCGCGCCCGCGAGATCGCCGTGCCGTGCCTCGAAAAGCGCGCGATCGCGGTGATACGCACGCCAGTCGGGAGCATTCGACGTTGCGTTCGTCACCGCGATGCGCGATGCGAGATCGGTGTGCCCGAGGCGGAGGGCGAGGCGGGCGCGAAGGGAAGGGGAGAGCAGCGCGTCGGCGCGCGCGAGCTCATCGAGTCCATCGACCGGCTTGAGATCTCGATCGAGCGCGAACTCGACGAGCGCGCTGGTCATCGGCATCGCGGTCGTGCTGTTGTCGAGTGGCCGGCGATGCAACTCGTTGAGAATCGCCTGAATCAGCGGTGTGTCGGCGTCGTCGATCGGATTCGGCACGAGCGTGAGCAGATCCGCCGGCGGGCGATCGCGGCGCTGCTCGAATTCCGCGAGGTAGCGATTGCGCAGCTCGCCGCGCAGTGCGCGATAGTCGTCGAAGCGGCCGTAGATCACGGCGAGCTCGCGCAGGTTGTACGTGCCGTTCACGTCGTGCGGATTCGCACGGCGCAGCAGCTCGAAGTCGCGCGTGAGCGACCAGAGCGAGAGATACATGTCGCTGAACACCTGCGGATCGCGCAGCATCGGCTCGAGCGCCGCGACCACTGCCTTGCGGTCGCCGTCACCGAGCTCGTACCAATGAAACAGGCCCGCGCGAACGAACGACGTGCGCGGACTCGGGCGCAGCGGCGCGAGATGCGAGGCCGCGTCGTACGCCGCGCGCCACAGCGCGAAGCGTTTGTCGCTGCGCGCGTCGAGCGCATTGTCCGTGAGCGCCGCCGCCGCGTTCCAATCGACGGGATGACTCGCCATCCACCGCGCCGCCGCCAGCGGATCCTCGGGTGGCACCGCGTCACGCCACAAGCGCGGCTGCGCCAGGAATGCGGCGAGCAGAAACGCCATCGAGCAGGCGAGGCCCACGAAGAATTTCATCCGGTTGTCCGTACATTCTGGAGAACCCGTTCCCACGACGCAAACGCGACGTGCGGCGCGAAGCGCTCTGCGTACAACGCGCGACCGCGCGCGCCCATCGCCGCGGCGGGCTCGCGATCGGCGGCGAGCGTGCGAATTCCATCGACGAGCGCATCGACATCACCCGCTTCAACGACGATGCCGCAATCGTGCGCATTGATGATCCGCGCGAGCTCGCCATCGCGCGCACCGACGAAGATCACCGGACGCGTGACCGCGAGGATTCCGTAGAACTTGCTCGGCACGATGAGCCCTTCGAGCGCGGGCTGCAGCGTGACGAGATGCGCGTCCGCGGCAGAGAGACTCTCGCTGAGCTGCTCGCGCGGCGCGTACGGACGGAACTCGGCGTTCGCGCCCGCTTCGCGCTTCACGCGCTCGAGCTGTGCACCCGCGCCGGTGAACACGAAACGCACGTCGGGAAGGCGTCGCATCGCGTCGACGATCGTCGCGAATTCATGCGCGCGTCCGAGATTGCCGGAGTACCCGATCACGAACCCGTGCCCGTGCCCGCGCCCGCTCCCGTGCCCGGCTTCTGACGTTTCCGAAAAACCGGGTACGGGCACGGGCTCGGGCACGGGCACGGGTCTCAAATCGCGATCCGCCCAGTTGTGAATGACCTCAGCATTCGGCACGCGCGCAGCCATCAGTTCGCCGAGGACGATGTTTTTCTTTGCGCGTTTCAGCGACCAGTTGCGAATCGCGCGCAGCCAGCGAACGCTGCGAATGCCGAGCGCTTCGGCAACTTCAGGGAAAAGATCCTGCACCCAATTCACGACGTTGCGCGATGCGAGTGCGGCGACGACGGAGAGCAGCGGCGGATCGGTCATCGCGATCACGATCGCGTCTCGTCGCCGCAGCAGCGCGAAGAATGTGCCGAGGTAGAACGTGAGGTAGTCGATCGCCCGGCCGGGGAGAAACGCGCGGCCGAAACGCGTCGTCGCGATGCGCGTGATGCGCACGCCTCGCACGGTTTCGCCTGGCGCGAGTCGCGCACGCGGATCGTCGTAGCGCTGCCGGCTCGTGATCGCTTCGACGTCCCAGCCGCGCTCCGCGAGATGGAACGCGAGATCCGACGCGATCTGACTTGTTGCAGAATGGTCGGGATGGAAGTAGCGATTGACGAAGACGATGGACGCGAGTTGCATAGTTGCAGAGTTGCATAGTTGCATAGGGGTCAGACCTCTCTGCAACTCTGCAACTATGCAACTCTGCGACTCGACATGCTGATTCTCGGGATTAACGCGCACCACGCCGACGCTTCCGCCGCGATCGTCGTCGACGGCAAGCTCGTCGCCGCCGCGGAGGAAGAGCGTTTCCGCCGCGTGAAACATTGGGCGGGCTTCCCGTCCGCGGCGATTCAGTATTGTCTCCGCGAGGCCGGCGTCACGCTCAACAACCTCGATCACATCGCAGTGAATCGCGATCCGAATGCGCGTTTGCTGCAGCGCGCGAAGTTCCTGATCTCGCAGCGTCCGTCGTTCGGCGCGATCAAACGCAGACTCGCGAATCGCGCGAAGATCAAGGACCTGCGCGGCGAGCTCAGCGACGCGTTCGGCATCGACTCGCTGAAGCCGAAGCTGCACAACGTGGAGCATCACCGCGCGCATCTCGCGTCCGCATTTTTCGTCGCGCCTTTCGAAGATGCGGCCGTGCTCTCGATCGACGGCTTCGGCGACTTCGTGAGCGCGATGTGGGGCGTCGCGCACGGCAATCACATCGAAGTCATGGGCGAGATCGGCTTCCCGCACTCGCTCGGCATTTTCTACACCGCCCTCACGCAATTCCTCGGATTTCCCCACTACGGCGACGAATACAAGGTCATGGGACTCGCGCCGTACGGCCAGCCGCGCTTCCTCAGCGAGATGCGCGACATCGTGCATGTGCACGACGGACGCTTCGAGCTCGACCTCGACTACTTCACGCATCACACGCTCGGACTCGACATGGTGTGGCAAGGTGGCTCGCCCGTGATCGGCACCGTCTCTCACCGAAGCTGATTGAGAAGCTCGGCCCGGCGCGCGCGCCCGAAGATCCGATCGAGCAGCGACACAAAGATCTCGCCGCATCGATGCAGGCGATGTTCGAGGAGGCGTACTTCGCGCTTGCGAATCAACTGCATACGAAGACGAAAGCGAAGGCGCTCTGCCTCGCCGGCGGCTGCGGCTACAACAGCGTCGCGAACGGATTCGTGTTCGATCGCTCGCCGTATCGCGATCTCTACATCCAGGCCGCGGCGGGCGACGCGGGCGGCGCGATCGGCGCGGCATACTGGATCTGGAACGAAGTCCTGCATCAGCCGCGCGCGTTTCACATGGATCACGCGTACTGGGGCCCCGAATACGACGCGGGCGAAGTCGACAAGGCCGTGCTCGCGCGGCGCGACGATCTCGATGAAGCGCATTGCGTGCTGCATCGCGTGAAGAACGAGCGCGAGCTCTGCGCGCTCACCGCGAAGCAGATCGCGAACGGCGACGTCGTCGGCTGGTTTCAGGGACGCATGGAATGGGGCCCGCGAGCCCTCGGCAACCGCTCCATCGTCTGCGACCCGCGGCGTGCCGACATGAAGAACATCCTCAACGCGAAGATCAAGCGCCGCGAGTCCTTCCGCCCATTCGCGCCGTCCGTGATTCGCGAAGCCGTCGGCGAATGGTTCGAGACCGACTACGAAGTGCCGTTCATGCTACAGGTCTACCAGATCCGCGAAGACAAGCGCGCGCAGATCCC